>CAWDOZ010000180.1:0-6422 GCA_963803935.1 uncultured Fibrobacterota bacterium
CAACACCGACCCGCAAGGTGCGATCGCCACGATCCTCGACCTGTGTCCGTTCACCGCTCAAGCTCGATCGCGATCGGGCCGGGCCTCGGGCCTCGGACGCAATGGGCACCATCGTGCTGCGGCGTGATGTCCGGGAACGGCAGCTGCCGATCGTTGCCGACGGCGAGCGCATTGTTTCATCTCGGCAAGCACTTGCCCGAGATACGAAAACGCGCCGTTGATCCTCACGCCGCATGCGGGCGAGTTCGCGCGGCTTTCCGGCAAAGGCACCGTCGAACCGAGCGCGCGGCTGGCGAACGCCTGCGCGCGTTCGTCGCGCAATACGGGATCACGACGCTCCTCGGGAACAGCTTCGTGGGGCTAACATAAGGTTTCGACCACCCTTTCGCCATACACGGAATACCGGACGTTCGTTGAAGGGTTGATGTAGCAGCCGTGGAGCAGGCCGCGTGGAAGAAGCGGAACTCCCTTGTTCGCAACGCCGTTTTTACGGTTTTGCCGCCGGTAACGCGACGGCCGAAAAAGTGGGCACATCTTCCTCCAGCAGATAGCCCTGCTGTACAAGCTTCTCAGCTGCTTCTTTTCGCTTGGCCACAAAATCCGCCTGGTCCTTGTATCGCTCTTCGATGGACGGCCTGGGGTCGTGATTCGCGAGACGCTCTTTCTTTGTGGCCGCGAAGGGAACGTAACTCCCCGCAAGGTTGCACCAGTTCCCCTTCTGCAAAACCCTTCGCACGAGGATTTAGTCCAGCGTAGGTCCCCAGCGGAACGGAGATTTCCGGCGGCTCGATACCTCCGATCGGGTTTCCATCGGCGTTGGTGCGCGGGACAAAAAGCGGAGTACTCGGGCTTCAATTCCACCGGGGGCTGATGGCTGAAGTCCATAGGGTTGAAACCTGTTGATCACCAGGGTAGGAACGGAACTCCCGGGATGGCTGGCCAGACTCTCGCGGCCTCTTCCATCGTGATCAAGGTGCCGTCCTTCAAGTTGGGGTAAAGACTGGGAGGCGGCTGCACTCCCTCGGTGACCCAGCGGTCCAGCGCGACGAAAAGCGCGCGGCCGTAAAACCTGTAATGCAGAGGGCTCCGGAGTTCCGTGCAAATTCCGCGGTCCGCGGTTCCGGCGTTTGTCTCTTCCAGGTCATTCGAGTTGTGCGGCATGCCTGTCGGTCTGTAGATGCGGATGTTGTCCGGTATGGGAACAGAAGCCTTGCCGCTGGGGTCGGTGACAACGAGCGAGACACGCCGCTGCCGAGCTTCGGTGTCCGTGTCGATCTGAAACATCTTCGGACACGAGTGAGACTTGGTGCATTTCAGGAGTATCCGGTCGGTTTTTCCGGTGATCGGGTCGGTTGTTGTGGCGTAAGTGAAAGGAAACTCGTCGTCAGGATACCGGTGGTCCTCGTGTTGCCGTGAAACACGGCCGGGCTGGGCAAACTCGGCGTTGACCTGTATCTTCCCGGAGCCCGAGACCACGCCCATGATGCCGTCGAACACTTTGCGGCCCGAATCATCGATGTTGAAATCCTGATAGACGAAATCTTTCACCACCTGGCCGCTTTCCGATACGCCCATTCCAGGATGGCTTTGAACGGAGTTGCAGGACGCAGTGTCCGGCTCGCAGGGCATAGGTGGCAAGGTAGAGTGGCCCGAGGAGCGGAATGGTCATGAACTTCGAGAAAACATTCGATGGCGCGCCCGAGGGTTCAACAAAGAGGATTTTTTTCTTTTCCATAGTCACCCTCCGGAAACTGCCCGGTAAACGATGAGCTGGATCAAGGCGAAATCCTTAAAATTTGCCGGTCATTGCAATAAGCGATCTTAAAACAGGGGATAAATACAGGCTATTGAAAGTTGCAAGAATTATGCCAACATCAAGTTTTTAGCGGGTCCGGAGGGATTCGGGAGGGTAACTATATAATACAAATAAAGGCTACTGCCTTGGTGGGGGAACCATTTAAAAATGGTTCCCCCTGGTCGGAGCCGCGCAAAGCCGCGTCTCCGACACACCCCTTCCAGCGGAAGGGGGAGGCGATGTTTGCCTGAAGGCAAACGCCTTCCCCCTCCCGCAACGCCCTCTTCTGGGGTAGAACAAACTTGAAAGATTCGGAAAATCAGCAGGGAGTTAATATTTTAAACTCACGCTATTTCCAGAATGTGGGTATTCATTTTTTCGCAGAGGCTTGTGGGTCCCCGCCGCAGGGTGCAAGTTATGAAGCACTCCCACCTCGTGCGGCTGGTTCAATCAAAACTATAATAATCCGTCCATTTTGCCTGTTGGGCAAAATGGGTTGACCCGGCTCAGCCATCCAAAAGCATTTGCCTTTTCCTTTGGAATCCGGCTCAGCCAACCAAAAGCATTTGAATTTGCTTTTGCTTTTGGAATCCGGCTCAACCATCCTGAAAAACTTAAATTTTAAAAAAAGCTGCCTGACTCAGGCTTCCCGCGGCAGGTTCTTGTCGAAAGTAAATACGTTCGAGGTCCCGCCCTCGACAAACGACTGCTCCGAAATGCGGGTCAGGACCGCATTTTCGGTAAACTCCCTGATGGTAAGCGATCCCATGTTGCACATGGTCGATTTGAGCTTTGCAACCGTCACCGCCATGACATCGCGCAACGGGCCGAGTACCGGAACGTAGGCGTCGACCCCCTCTTCGAACTTGTTTGCCGCTTCGGACTCCTCCTCGGCGTGGTAGCGCTGCCAGTTGCGGGCGCGATTCGACCCCTCGCCCCAGTAGGGCTTGTACATCCGACCGCTGATGGCGATGCGCGGCGTCGGACTCTCGTTGGTCATGGCAAAGTACCGGCCCATCATGACGAAGTCGGCTCCCATGGCCAGGGCGATGATGATCTGGGTGTCGTTGGCCAGCCCGCCGTCGGAACAGACCGGGATGTACGTACCCGTTTCGGCGAAATATTTGTCCCGTTCCGCAACCACGGCCATGAGCGCCGAGGCCTGGCCGCGGCCGATGCCCTTCTGCTCGCGGGTGATACAGATGGAACCGCCGCCGATGCCGACCTTGACGAAGTCAAGCTTTGCCTCTTCGACCAGGTACCGGAACGCATCGCCGTCCACTACGTTGCCCCCGCCGAGCACGACCGAGTGGTCGTACCGCTGCCGGATCCAGAGCGCCGCTTCCTTCTGGAATTCGGTGTACCCGTCCGACGAGTCGAAGCAGAGCACATCCGCTCCGGCGTCGAGGAGCGCCGGCACCCGCTCCCGGTAGTCGTGGGTATTCACCCCGGCTCCCACGGCAAGCCGCTTCTGGCCGTCAAGCAGCTCGTCGGGATTGTTCATATGGTCGATGTAATCCTTCTTGAAGACGAGCGACTGAAGCCGGCCGTCCTCTTCGAGGATGGGAAGGCACTCCTTCTTGTGCTTCCGGAGCAGCCGGTTCGCTTCGTGCAGCGTGAGGCCGACCGCGCCGAATACCACGTTTTCCTTCGGCGTCATGAAATCCGCAACCGGGCGCCTGAGATCGTCTTCGTATTCCCAGTAGTCCTTATCGGTCAGGATCCCGAGCAGCAGCCCGTTGCGGCTTCCGTCGTGGGTAACCGGCATGGTGGAGTGCCCCGTGCTCTTGCGAAGGGCTATCGCCTCGGCGAGGGTGGTGTCGGGCCTGATATTCGAATCCGAAGGGACGAATCCCGCCTTGTGGGTCTTGACCTTCTGCACCATCGATGCCTGCAGTTCGACCGATTGGGAGCAATAGACAAAGGCAAGGCCGCCCAGCCGGGAGAGCCCTATCGCCATTTCGGTGCCGGACACCGATTGCATGCTCGCGGAAACAAAGGGAATGTTGAGGGAAAATGGGGACGATTGGCCTCTCCCGAACCTGGCGATCGGCGTCTTGAGGGTCACGTTTTTCGGAAGGTGGTTTTTGCCGGTAAGGCGCGGAACGAGAAGATATCTGAAAAGGTTCGGGAGACTTCATCGAGTCTTCGGGCCATGGCTACCTCGGCGGTTGGTGGATCGTCTTGAGTGGGCTATAGACTCCTGAAAATACCTCCTTCCCGGATTCCCGTGCAGGTGGCCTCAGCCGAACAGCGTCTGCATGAGCTTCGATAGTTCGCTCTTGCGATAGGGCTTGACGAGCCGCCCCGCAAAGCCGTAACGGTCCGGTTCCGCCATTACCGGGCTGTCCGTGTAGCCGCTCGAGGCGATTATGCGCAGTTCCGGAGCAATTTCGTTGAGCGATCCGACAGTTTCCTGTCCTCCCCGTCCGCCGGGGACGGTAAGGTCCAGGATGGCAGCCTTGAACGGGGTTCCGCCGAGCATCGACTCCTTGACCAGGGCAATGGCTTCATCCCCGTGCCGGGCCTTTGCAACCTCATACCCGAGGCTCTTGAGCATGTCGGCGCCGACCTCAAGAAGAAACTCCTCATCGTCCATGATGAGCACCTTGCCGCTGCCGCGAAAATGGTGGCCCGCCTGCAATTCGGATTCGGGCAACCGTGAGGACGAGGCGGGCAGATAGATATGGAATGCCGATCCCTTGCCCAGCTCGGATTCCACTTCGATGCACCCGTCATGTTTCTTGACTATTGAATAGCTTGTGGCGAGTCCGAGACCGCTTCCCTGCTGCTTGGTAGTAAAGAAAGGATCGAAGATCCGCGTCAGGTGGTCGGGTGAAATGCCGATGCCGAAGTCGCGTATGGTTATGCAGAACATGCGGCAGCGAGGGGAGGAGCCGCGGGACATTTTCAGGGGGTACATTCACCGCCGAAACCTCTATCCTGCCGCCTGCCGGCATTGCCTGGCAGGCGTTGAGCGTAACATTGTCAATGACCTGCGCAATCTGGTTTTCATCGAAATCTGAGAGCCAGAGATCTTCCGGCAGGGATAAGGTCGCCGTGACGCGCGAGCCGCCCAGGACAAAATGGACCGCATCGCGGACCATTTTCGTGAGATGCTGCGTTTTCCGTACCGGCATCCCTCCCTTTGAAAAGGTCAACAGTTGCCGGGTAAGGCTCTTCGCCCGATCGAAGACGGCAAGGGATTTCGCGAGGAAATCCGCCGCCTGCCGGGCATTTCCCCCCTCCGCGCGCTCGCGGGCGATATCGATATACCCGAAGATGCCGCCGAGCAGGTTGTTGAAATCGTGCGCAATGCCGCCGGCGAGTATGCCGATGGACTCAAGCCTCTGGGCGTTCTGGAGCGCCAGATCGGATTTGAGCTTATCGGTGATATCACGGAATACGAGCACCACGCCCACGATCCGGCTCTCGCGATCCCGGATGGGCGAACCGCTGTCCGCAATCGAGCGCTCGGAGCCGTCGCGCGCAATGAGTGCCGTATGGTTGGCGAGGCCGATGATGCCGCCGGTTGCCAGAACCTTATCGACGGGGTTGATACACCTGACCCTCGTAAATTCGTTGATGATATTAAACACCTCCCAGAGCGGTCGCCCGACTGCATCCGCCTGTCCCCATCCGGTAAGCTCCTCGGCCACCTTGTTCATGAGCGTGACGGTGCCCGCGACGTCGGTCGTGATGACGCCGTCCCCGATGCTGCGGATGGTGACGAGCAGGCGCTCGCGCTCCTCGGCTATCCGTGCCTCGGACCGTTTTCGCTCGGTGATGTCTTCGAACACCGTGGCGAAGCGGTCGCGGTCCGGCGAGAACACCGAAATGGAAAAGTGCTTGTCAAGAGGTTCAAAATAGGTTTCGAAGCCTTCGGCGATTCCGGTTTCGGCGACGCGCGAGTAGCAGTCGAGGTAGGGGGCCGGGGAGACCCCGTAGAATGTCGTTGCCTTCTGTCCATTGGCCTTCCGGGCCGACATCCCGGTTTGCCGTTCGTAGGCAGGATTGACCTCGATGATCCGGTAGTCCGCAATTTTACCCGCGGCGTCGCGGATGACCTCATGAACCGCGACACCTTCGGTCATGGTTTCGAACAGGGACCTGAACCGGCGCTCACTGGCGGCAAGCGATTCGAGCAGGCCCGACCTCTCGCGTTCCGTCATGAGGAGGCTCAGGTATCGCCTTGCGGCTTCGTGGCGCTGAATAATACCGAGCCCCAGGCCTGCGAGCGCGACAAGCAGCAGGGAAAGGGCAAGGACCAGATAAAAAAGCCGCCTGACCGGAGCGAAAACCTCCTCCTGGTCGACTTTTGCTACCATGTACCAATGAGAGCCCGGTACGGCGAGCAGCGCGCCAATGCAGGGCACTCCGCGATAATCGACACCCTCCGCTAACCCGCTGTCCCCGCGCGCGGCCATGGCGCAGAGCAGGTTCGGTGCGCTCGCCGGAAGGGAGAAGGAAAGGGCTGTATGTTTGCGAAGTCGGAGCTCGTTGAGAAAGAGGATGCGATTGCCCTGAGCCGCAGGAGAAGTGTTTCCGAAGTACGGCTCGGCAGCGGCCATTTCTTGATAAGAGGGAAAAGAAACCGGTCCGGATCGATGGTCAGCACCAGCACCGA
>CAWDOZ010000181.1:0-16403 GCA_963803935.1 uncultured Fibrobacterota bacterium
CTGGTCGGCGCCCAGTCTTTTGCTTGCAATGACGCCGCACAGGCCGACAGCACCATCGCCCACGACCGCCACGGTTTTGCCGGGTCCGACCCGGGCACTGACCGCCGCGTGATGTCCCGTTCCCATGACATCGGAGAGCGTAAGGAGGGATGGCATCAGCGCATCATCTTTATCTACCGGTAAGGCTACGAGAGTGCCGTCCGCATGCGGGATGCGTACCGCTTCGGCCTGCGCTCCCCCGACGTCATTTGAGCCGAAGTACCCTCCGTGAAGGCATGAGGTGTAAAGCCCTTCGCGGCAAAGGACACAGGTACCGTCGGAAAAAGCAAAGGGTGAAACGACGAGGTCGCCCGGTTTGATCGTGCGAACCTCTGCGCCGATTGCCTCGACGATACCAATAAGCTCATGCCCCATGGGGCGGCCCGTCTCGCTCTGCCCCATGCCTTTATACGGCCAGAGGTCGCTGCCGCATATGCAGGCGCGGGTTATGGCGACCACCGCATCGGTCGGCTCGATGAGCTGAGCATCGGGAATAGTTTCGACGCGAACGTCGCCGGCACCGTACATCAACGTTGCTTTCATGGTAAGAGCCTCTCCATTTCATCTGTTCAAGATAGCATTTCATCCCCTATCGACACAACGCTCATAAACCGGTTCTCCGCTCCAGTTCTTCGGGATACCTGGCTCCCTGTACATCGATTTTTGCTGCAGCGTTCTCAATCTCGCTGAGATCGATTTCCGTGAGTTCAATGGAAGCTGCGCCGATATTCTCATCAAGGCGATTCGGCTTTGTAGTTCCCGGGATGGGGACGATCCACGGCTTCTGCGCGAGGAGCCACGCGAGCGCTACCTGGGCGGGCGTCGCATGCTTTCGCGCTGCGATGGTAGCGAGCAGATCGATCATGGCCTGATTCGCTTTTCTATTCTCCGGGGTAAAACGGGGAACGATATTCCGGAAGTCGGATTTATCGAAGGTCGTTTTCTCGTCGATCTTTCCGGTGAGGAAACCTTTCCCGAGAGGGCTGAAGGGAACGAATCCGATCCCGAGCTCTTCAAGCGTCGGCAAAATTTCCTCTTCCGGCCGTCTCCACCACAGGGAGTATTCGCTCTGAAGCGCCGTTACCGGCAGGACCGCGTGCGCCCAGCGGATGGTTTTCACTCCCGCTTCAGAAAGCCCGAAATGCTTCACCTTGCCTTGTTGGATAAGGTCTTTGACCGCGCCCGCAACGTCCTCGATCGGTACGTTCGTGTCAACACGGTGCTGGTAGAACAGGTCGATGGCATCGACCCGGAGCCGTTTCAGCGACGCTTCAGCCACCTCTTTAATGTGCTCCGGCCGGCTGTCCTGCCCGCCCTCGGGCCCGAATTTGAAACCGAACTTGGTGGCTATCACCACCTTCCCCTTGAAAGGTGTAAGCGCTTCGCCCACCAGCTCTTCGTTTTTGAATGGGCCATACGCTTCGGCGGTATCGAAGAAGGTGACACCACGCTCGACGGCGGTTCGAATGAGTGCGATCATCGTCCTGGAATCCGGAGCCGGACCATAGGCAAAGCTCATTCCCATGCAACCAAGTCCCATGGCCGACACTTCCAGGCCGCTGCTTCCCAATATGCGTTTTTGCATTGTTTCCTCCCCGCTCCCGCTGAATAGAATTTTTTGAAACTCATGTAATAATATAGGCCTTGCAGCGATGGAAGGTACTCTACAGAAGTCGGAATTTCGTATACGTTTTTACGTTCAAATCAAAAAAAGTCAGGATAGACAAAGCGTAATCGGCATTGCCGAACAGGATTTTAATGATCGGTTCAATCAAGCTGAAGACAATTCTTAAATCGGGTTTTCCCTGTTCTTTCTACCTCATGGAGGCGTTGCGGAGGAACGCGAGCGCCTGCTGAGCAAAGCGAGGCAGGCAAAGCCGCGTTCTTCCGCTGGAAGGGGTGTGCCAAAGACCCCGCAGCCCGGCTTTGCGGGCGCGGAGGCTTTGGCCAGGGGAAACCGCCGCAGGCGGTTCCCCCACCAGAGGCCTTTGATTTAATCCCGGTTCCCCCACCAAAAGCAATCAATGCAATAATTTCAAGTCTTCCCCGTCTTATATTTCATACCCGTCCCACCAAACTTTTTCCGCATCACCAGGGAGAATTCATTATAATGCCGGTCAATAGTATCGAAGTGGAACATTTTACGAAAAAATTCGGCGCTTTTACCGCGGTCAACGACATCTCCTTCACCGTAGAGCAGGGATCGATATTCGCCTTCCTGGGCCCCAACGGAGCCGGGAAGAGCACGACCATCAATACGCTCTGCACGATTCTCGAAAAAACCAGCGGGACCTTGAGGATAAACGGCAACGATGTAACGCACCGGAAAGACAAGGTCCGGAGCGACATCGGGATTGTCTTCCAGGAGTCGACGCTCGACGGGAAACTGACGGTCGAAGAGAATCTCCGGCTGCACTGCGACTTCTACAACGTTCCGAAGGCCGAGGTGGGCGAACGGATCGATTTTGTGCTCAAACTGGTCGACATCGCAGACTGGAAGCGTGCCCCGGTGGACAGTCTGTCGGGCGGGATGAAGCGCAGGACCGAGATCGCCCGCGGGCTGGCGCATTTTCCCAAAATTCTCTTCCTTGACGAGCCGACAACCGGGCTCGATCCGCAGACCAGGGTCAACGTCTGGGACTACATCCGGAAACTCCAGAAGCAGAAGAGCATCACCATATTTCTGACCACCCATTACATGGACGAGGCCGAAATCTGCCACAAGGTGGCGGTCATCGATCACGGCAGGATTGTCGCCCACGACACGCCGTACAATCTCAAAAAGAAATACACCTCGACGACGATGACGGTTAAAAGCTCGGACCAGGAGGGGCTGGCGCAGTACCTTGCGGAGCGATCGCTGCCCTTCAAGCCGGTCAACGGGCACCTCGCGGTCCAGGTGGCGGGCATCGGGGAAATTGTGCAGCTCGTCACCCGTTTCGGCGGCTCCATCGAGGATATCGAGATCAGCAAGGGAACCTTGAACGATGTTTTTCTAGCCATTACCGGCAAGGAGATCAGGGCATGATTCGACCGATTCGGGCAATATTACTGAGGAATCTCATCAAGTTTTCGCGGGACCGGATGCGGCTCATTTTCACGCTTTTCATGTCCGGCATATTCCTCTTCATATTTTCCTTTGTCACCCGCTCCAGCGCGGCAGGGCTCGATCACCCGATGAACTACCTTATCTCGGGCATCATCATCATGACGGTATTCCAGACCGCGCTCAACAACTCGATGAACATCCTCGAAGACATCACCAGCGGCTTCATGAAGGAGATCCTGGTTGCGCCGATTGCCCGGTGGCAGATTGCGATAGGGCAGGTGCTCTCGTCCACGACCATCGCCGTACTCCAGGGATGCATCATTATCATCATCGGGCTCTTCATGGGGCTTAAAATCGATCTTTTCCACGGCGTGCTGATGGCTGCGCTCATGTGCCTGGTCGGCTTGACGTTCAGCTCGCTCGGCCTCTTCCTTGCGGCCGTGACCAAGGAGTCGACGAACTTCCAGCTCCTCATCATGCTCGTTTCGTTTCCGCTCATTTTCCTGTCGGGCGCCTATATCCCGACCACCATGCTGCCGACGGTGGTAAAGCCGATAGTCTTCCTGAACCCGCTGACCTATGCGACATCGTCGTTCAGGTTTCTTGCTTTGCACATGGACGGCCTGCCGCGCCCGGCGCTCATCAAGGCCGGGGTGGCATTCTCCATCCACGGCGTCACGATCATGCCGCAGATGGGTGCGGTGCTCATGCTCTGCCTCGGCGCGGTGTTCTTTGCGCTCTGCGTCAATAACTTCGGCAAGGCGGATTTTTCGCGGATAAAAGTGTTTAAGCGGGGCCACCACCGATAATACATTTATAGCAGGTTCGCTGCAATTTCCGCCAGTTCCGACCGCTCGCCCTTTTCCAAATTGATATGCGCATAAAGCCGCTGGCCCTTCATCTTGGAGATCAGGTAGGAGAGGCCGTTGGTGTGGCTGTCGAGGTAGGGGTGGTCGATCTGGTAAATATCGCCGGTAAACACCAGTTTCGTCCCCTCCCCGGCGCGGGTAATTATCGTCTTGATCTCGTTGGGGGTCAGGTTCTGGGCCTCGTCGACGATGAAGAAAACCTTGACGAGGCTCCTGCCGCGGATGTAGGCGAGCGGGGTGATCTGCAGCTTCTCGAGTTCGAGCATCTCCCCTATCCGCCTGGCGTTACGGTCGCTCTGCGAGTACTGGTTCCGGATGACGGCCAGGTTGTCATGGAGCGGTTGCATGTAGGGGCCGATTTTCGAATCGATGTCGCCGGGAAGGTAGCCGATGTCCTTGTTTGACAGGGGAATGATCGGCCTGGCGACGTAGATCTGGTAGTAGCTTTTCCTTTTTTCAAGCGCCGCGGCGATGGCAAGGAGCGTCTTGCCGGTTCCCGCCTTCCCGGTCATGCTGACGAGCTTCACTGCATCGTCCATGAGCATATGGAGCGCGAAACACTGTTCGGCATTGCGCGGCATGATGCCGTAGGCCGGGATCTTTTCCACCCTGACAACGGCATTCCGGTCGGCCTTATACACGGCGAGGGCCGATTTCTGGGCGCTGCGGAGCACGATATTCTCATTGGGCAGGAGCGGCGAGGCGAGCCCAAGGGTTGCGGCGTCGACCTCGAAGGGGTCGTGGTAGAGGCTGTCGACCGTATCGGCGGCAATGCTCTCCTCGAAGCGGATGCCCTTGTAGAGCGCCGCGATGTCGCTCACGCGGTCGGTCGTGTAATCCTCGGCCGCGATCCCCATGGATTTCGCCTTCATGCGCAAATTGACGTCCTTGGAAACCAGGACAACCTGCCGGAGCGGCAGCTCCTTTGCGAGGCAGTAGGCTGCATTCAGAATGTGGTGGTCGGGCTTGTTCCCGGCGAAGTTGCGAGCGATGTCGGCGTGGTACTCCCGTTCGAGCCGTATCGATATTTTGCCCAAGCCGGGCCCGATGGTCACGCCGCCGTTGAAGAGCCGGTCGCCGGAGAGGGAATCGAGCGCGCGGGCGAATTCGCGGGCGTGAAAATTCAGGATGTCGTTACCCTTTTTAAAATTGTCCAGCTCTTCCAGGACCGTGATCGGAATGACGAGGTTGTGTTCCGCGAATTGATGGATGCAGGAGCTGTCGTGCAGGATGACGTTGGTGTCGAGAACGAAAAATTTTACCGGCTTGGACTTGGCCATCGTAACGGTGTCCTCCCAAATGATAGAAAGGTTTCATCTGTTCTATAAGGCCCGTTCCTGATATTAAATATATGCTTTTGAGAGGACTTTTACCTGTTCTCAGGAATTGCATCGGAAATCATAATAAAATATGCGGGAAGACTATTAGGATTTGATGAGGATGCGGTTAAAGTCTTTCTGAGAGGGGAACCTCGCTACGCGGGTTCCCCCTGGTCGGAGCCGCGCAAAGCCGCGTCTCCGACTCACCCCTTCCTGCGGAGGTGGACGGCGATGTCTGCCTTTGGCAGACGCTCGCCCACCCCCGCAACGCTCCCTTCTAAAGTAGAAAAAACAGGGAAAAGCAAAAACTTGACATGTAATTATTGCAGTTGATTTGCAATGTCCTTTCTACCTAACAGAGGCGTTGCGGAGGAACGAGAGCGCCTGCTGAGCTTAAGCGAGGCAGGCATCGCCTCGTTCTTCCGCAGGAGGGGGTGTGCCTGAAGACCCGCAAGGCGGGGCTTCAGGCCAGGGGGAACCGCACTTCGCGCGGTTCCCCCACCAAAAGGCACGAACTATTTACTTATAGTATGATCCCAACTCTTCCCCTCCACTTTCCTCACCCGCTTTCCCTCCCGTAATTTAATTCCTTTATACTTATTCGTAAATTTCCCCAACCGTACCATGTTTTTGCCTGCAGTTCCTGAAAAAGAGTGCGGATCGAAACCCTCCCCTGCCGCGAACAGCAATTCGTACTCCTCACCTCCATGGAGCGCCCACTCCTGCCAGGGCGTGCAGAGCTTCTCACCCAGCGCAATCATTGACGATGGAGGTTGCAGGTTTTCAAAGGAAAGCTCAAGGCCGAGCCCGTTTTCATGGCAGAGCGTGGCGCCGTCCTTGGAGATGCCGTCCGAAAGGTCCATCATTGCATGAACATCGGCGCACGCGCCGAGCAAGACTCCAAGGTCTACCGGCGGATCGGGGACTATATGGGCATTTGCAATGCCCTGACAGCGCTTCGGCAAATTTTTGCGTCCGTAGTGCTCTATCGCCGCAAGACCGGCGGCGCTCAGGCCGGGGAAGCCGGTGAGCCAGAGCGAATCCCCGTGTTTTATCCCGGTGCGGGTGAGGAGCCTGCCGCCATCGGGAGCCCGACCGATGAGGGTTATGCCGATTGTCCAGCACGGCCCGCCGGAGAGATCGCCGCCAATAATACGAAACTTCCATTTCCTGCACGCTTTCGCAAACCCGCGGTAGAGGGCTTCGCACCTGGCTTGAAGCGAAGGGTCACCCGATGGGAACACGAGCTGGACCAGGGCCGCCTCGGGCAGCGAGGCCATAGCGGCACAGTCGCTCACATTGGCGGCCATTGAGCGGTAGCCGATCTCCTCGAAGCTCATGGTGCGGGTGGTGAAATGAACATTCTCAACGGCAATATCGGTAGTAAAGACCAGCCGTTCGTTCTGCGCGCAAAGCCGGATTGCGGCGTCGTCGCCAAGGGTCAAGGGGTAAGGCTTTCCCGGTGCCGCAGCCCGGCCAAGGATCTTGCCGAGACTATTAAGGAGTTTGTATTCCCCGGAGGGATAAATAATGTTAGTAGCAGTAGTCATAATGGTTTGGCGGCTGTGCTAGCTTCCCTTGGTGGGGGAACCTCGCTTCGCGGGTTTCCCCTGGGCTGAAGCCGCGCAAAGCCGCGTCTTCAGCCACACCCCTTCCTGCGGAGGTGGGCGGCTATGTTTGCCTTCGGCAAACGCTCGCCCACCCCCGCAACGCTCCCATAAGGTAGAAAACACATTGAAAAACTATCCTTACTTCCCGTTTTTCACTTTTCACTTGGGACTTGCAACTTGTAACTTTTTTAAACCCGTGTGGCCAGGATCTCCGACCCAGATGCTATAGAATTTGCATTACCTATGAGGGCACGGCACGCCGTGCCCCTACGGTTCCATCAATCAAGGGCAACCACACAGGGTTGCCCCTACAAAATCTATTATGTTTTTTCTACCCTGAAAGAGGGCGTTGCGGGAGGGGAAGGGCGTTTGCCTTCAGGCAAACATCGCCTTCCCCTTCCGCAGGAAGGGGTGTGCCTGAAGACCCGCAAGGCGGGCCTTCAGGCCAGGGGGAACCGCGCAAGCGCGGTTCCCCCACCAAGGGCATTTGAATTAAGCCCGGTTCCCCCACCAGAAAAAGCACGTATTATCACATCTCGCCCGCTTCTCAGCATTATTATATATATTTTCCCGATCATGAAATTCTACGCCGACCTGCACATCCACTCGCAATACTCGCGGGCAACGAGCAGCCTGCTCTCGCTCGAACACCTCCACGCCTTCGGAGGCATGAAGGGAATTCAGGTCATCGGGACAGGCGACTGCCTCCACCCGGCGCGCCTCGCCGAGTGCCGGGACAAGCTTAAAGATGAGGGAACCGGGCTTTTTTCGCTCAAAAAAAAGTTTGCCGTTGCTGCAGCAGGGTTAGTGCCCGGCAGCCGCGGCGGCGACGCGCGTTTCATGCTTACCGTGGAAATTTCGAGCATTTACAAGAGATCGGGGCGCGTCCGCAAGGTGCATAACGTGGTCTGCCTTCCCTCTATTGACGCTGCAGACAAGTGGCGGGCTCGCCTTCTGAAAATCGGAAACCTCAATGCGGACGGTCGGCCGATCCTCGGGCTCGACTCCCGGGACATCCTCGCCATCGCCCTCGAAGCCGACCCCGCCGCGATCCTCATTCCGGCTCACATCTGGACGCCCTGGTTCTCGGTGCTCGGGTCGAAGAGCGGTTTCGATTCGATCGAAGAGTGCTTCGGCGACCTGACGCGCCATGTTTATGCGGTGGAGACCGGCCTCTCCTCCGACCCGCCCATGAACAGGCGGCTGACAAGCCTCGACCCCTTCGCGCTGGTTTCCTTCTCCGACGCGCATTCGCCCGCAAAGCTCGGCCGGGAGTGCACGCTCTTCGATACTGCGCTCTCCTACAAAGCAATTTACAAGGCACTGTCCGGCAAGGGCAATCCCGGCCTTTGCGGTACTGTGGAGTTCTTCCCCGAAGAGGGCAAGTATCATGTCGATGGCCATAGGAAGTGCGGCGTTCGCTACTCCCCCCGCGAGACCATAGCTGCAAAAGGGCGCTGCCCGGTTTGCGGCAGGCAGCTCACGGTGGGCGTACTGTCGCGCGTCGAGGAGCTTGCGGACCGGTCGGAGGCCGCGGCCAGGAAGCTCGTAAAGCACTATACAAGCCTGATCCCGCTCAAGGAGGTCATTGCCGAAGCGCTCGATTGCGGGCCCGAAACCAAAGCAGCCAACCTGATTTACGAGAGGCTTATCGGTGAAATCGGGAACGAGTTTTCTATTCTGCTCGATGCGCCGATTGCAGACATTGCCGATGCGGGAGGGGAAATGGTGGCAGAGGGGATAAGGAGGATGCGCAAGGGTGATGTAAGGATCAATCCGGGGTTTGACGGGGAGTTCGGGACTATAGAATTATTTGGTGATGATGAAAGAATAAAGACAAGAAGAAAGTCAAAGACCGAAGCAAAGTCAAAATAAAAATCAACATCTGGGCGCGCCGGGCTCTCGGCATAGCCGAGCCGGAATCCAAAGTCAAATGCTGGGCGTTCCGGTGGGCGCCCTGAAGGGCGTCCACCGGCGTGCCTCCGCCGGGCTCTCGGCATAGCCGAGCCGGAATCCAAAGTCAAATGCTGGGCGTTCCGGTGGGCGCCCTGAAGGGCGTCCACCGGCGCGCCTCCGCCGGGCTCTCGGCATAGCCGAGCCGGTGTTTGAAGCCCTGCGGCTTCGCCTGGGTCTTCAAATACTGCCTGCGTCGCTTACGCTCCGGCAGGCACCCTTTGTCCTCGCTAACGCAACGTCAAAAGCAAAATAATGCAAAATGATTTTTATTGACCGGGGAATGTGCAACAATTTATGTTAGGGTATCTTTCCGATCATGCTGGCTATTCTAACCCTTCAGGTATTTGAATGAGCTTATTTCTTCGATTGCCCATTGTTTCCACCATTATCATTGCGCTATCGCTGATTATTTTTACCGGGTGTGCTGCCACCCGGGAAGTATACTTGACAAACGGCCAGGCACCCGCATCGCCGGCGATATCAAAGAAACGTGAAATTTGCTTTTCAGGATTTTCCGACTCCAGGAAAGATAGTACAATAGGCACTATTTTTGGATACAAGTCAGTCCGTGTTAGAGCAGCAAATAATGTAAAGGATTGGGTGAATAACGAAATGTCGAATGAACTAAAATCAGCAGGTTATTCGGTTAATGCAAATTGTTCCGATCGTGACCATTCGATACAATTGATCGGGGAAATTGTGCGAGTATATGTTGCCGCCGATAGCACTTGTGAAGACAGTTTTGTTCTTGAAACTCGAATTCTGGCGGGTTCAAGGCGCATTTACAATAGGACGTACACCGAGTACAAAAATGGAGGACCCTACGTAGATGCCACTTATTTGGCCGGATCTCTTGAAAGTTCTCTAAATGCGGCTGTTGCAAATGTAATTGCGGATATCGATGCGATTGATGGTATAATGGGGGAATTATCCGAAACAGACTCTGTCCCGCAGATTTCCACTGCTGCTGTTATTAGCCATTCCCTGGATTTTTCCCCAGATTCCGCTTGGAATGGATTCGGCTCCTCTTGCCTGGAAGTACAGGGAGACATAACTACCGTCAAAGGAAACAGAGGTTTTTCGACCCTGTTGCCGGTTCTCGATACCATTAAAGAAGCGGTGCTATCGACCTTTAATAATATCGATCTGGACATCAAACCGGGGTTTTCGGGAGATCTCAATGTTCGATTTACCATTGCTCCGGATGGAACAACGAACCATTACCGCATCGTTTGGAATTCTCTTTACAACAAGCAATTGCAAGATCAATTGTCGGCAAGCATCAGGTCTGCGCATTTCAAAGCAATATCATCAGATTCCGTCCCATCGATAGTTTCCTATGAAATGAAATTTAAGTCCGAAGCCATAGGTGAGCCGGCACCGAAGGGGAGGCGACACAAACATCTTTCTTATCCGCTACAAATAATAATTGGCTTATCTTTATTAGTTTTGTCTTCGCTAATGACCCATTATGCTCTTTCTCAGGTGCATAATTCAGGTACATAAGTATTGTTTACCCAGTGTTTTCTACCTAAGGTGAGCGTTGCGGGAGGGGAAGAGCGTTTGCCTTCAGGCAAACATCGCCTTCCCCTTCCGCAGGAAGGGGTGTGCCAAAGACCCCGCAGCCCGGCTTTGTGGGCGCGGAGGCTTTGGCCAGGGGGAACCGCCTTTGCGGTTCCCCCACCAAGGGCCTTTGATCTAAGCTCGGTTCCCCCATCAAAAGCCTTAATCTTCAATGTTCTAATTTTTAGAATTTTACTTTCGGCGCTTCCTTCGCCTGACTTTCAGCTTCAAAATACGGCGCTTCCTTATACCCGCCAGCCACGAAGCTATAGGGAATTTTTCTCATCGTCGCATTGAACAGCTGCGCCGCCTCATTGTACCGCATCCGCGCCACCGAAATCCGGTTTTCCGTTCCGGCAAGTTCATCCTGCAGCGCCATGAAATTCTGGTTGGCCTTGAGGTCGGGGTAATTTTCGGTCACTACCAATAGCCGCGACAGCGCGCCGGTGAGCTGGTTGTTCGCTGCCATCTTCTCCGCCGGCGTGGAGGCACCGCCGACGCTCGCACGCGCCTGCGTGACCTCGTTCAAGACCTTGTCTTCGTGGGCCGCATACCCCTTGACGGTCTCGACGAGGTTCGGTATGAGATCGAGCCGCCGCTGGAGCTGGCTCTCGACCTGCGCCCAGGCGCTTTTGGTATTCTCATCGAGTTCGACGAGCTTGTTTTTCCAGCCGATATATTGACCTGCGCCAATAAGCGCAGCGAGGACGATTACCCCGACGACAATGAGGACCACCCATAATGCCTTCATGCCTGCTCCTTTATGGTAAATTGATCCACCCTGGTTATCAGTGTTTTAATTGCCTGCAGGTAAGCCGGGAAAACCGCTATGAGTTCCCTTTTATCGCCGTTCTTTACCGCATCCATGGTCCGGAGGAGCGTGTTTTCTTCCAGGCCGTAGAGCGTGGTTACCTGGGCAAAGAGGGATTTCCTTTCCGGGAGCACGGGCTGGTTTTTAAGATGCAGTAGTGCCTGGAAGATAGCGGAAAAATCCCTCATGGAACTGTGCATCAAATTTCTGAGCATCCGGGGGTTCCCCTTGACTCCCGGCCATTCGCGCAGGAGATGGAGCCATTTCCCCTTGAGCTCCCGCTCGACCTGGATCTGCAGGTCGCGACCGCTTATCGAGATATCTATCAGAACATCCTCGCCGGTAATGACGGTATAGCTCGCCTTCATGGCGAGGAATTCTATGGGGAAGGAGTTGATTGACGAGTCGATGTATTCCCGGTCCATGAAGAGCATCCGGGAGAACCGCTTCTTCATCCACTTTGCCTGGACCGCCTGGGACTTCTCGACCAGCGGCAGCGTCATTGCGGAGAGAACAATAAGCAGGTTGATGTCGGACTTTGCCGGATCAAAATGACTCCCTGCCGCGCTTCCGTAGACAATTGCGGACACCAGATCGGGCCCGTAGCAATTTTTAAATTCCTCCGCCGCCTGTCGTGCGACGGCAATCGGATCGGTAAGTTTTCCCATATAATTATCCTTTAGTTAATTTGAACCGTGCTTTAGAATCCCCGCGACAACCCTCCCCCGCCGCTCATCCCGCCGCCGAAGCCCCCGCCAAACCCGCCCCCCCCGAAGCCACCGCCAAAGCCACCGCCCGACCCTCGCCCGCCGCCGAGGAAGCTCGACGCAATGAATACCACGAGCAGGGTGCGGCCGAACCGCGTCCCGAGAAGGAGGAACAGTACCAGGCCGATAAAAGCCAGCTGCACCCACGAAACCTTTGGGAGCGGGCCCTGCACCGGCGGTGCAACGACATCAGGATTGTTCAGCGTGATGCCTTTTTCATGGGCGACGATGCCGCCGATAGCGCCGCATACTCCGAGGAGGCCGGCGGAATAATCACCGGTTTTGAAGTACGGGATGCCGTACCCGTCCAGGATCCTGCCGGTCTTCGCATCGTTCAGGTACCCCTCGGACCCGTAACCGACCTCTATGCGCACCCGGTGCGGGTTCATTGAGATAAGAACCAGCGCGCCCTCATCGGAGCCCTTATTACCTATGCCCCACAGCTTGTAAAGCTGTGCCGCATAGTCTTCAATCGTTATGACGTTCAGCGAATCGAGCGTGACCACCACGAGACCGAATTGCGCCTGTTCCCAGAGCGCCTGCGCGAGCGTCACTATTTTCTGCTGCGTTGGCGCATCGATGATATTGGCATAGTCGGCCACCGGGCCGGATGGGCGCGGGGGGAAGGTCTGGCTGAAGAGGGAGATGCAGAGGAGGAGGATAATTGCTATCGTTTTGAAAAGAATAGCTTCCCGGGGACTTGATGAAAATCGGTTTTTCAAAGGATTATCCCTGGTTAGACCTATAAATGGGGGAATTTAAGGATCTTTAAATAAAGATACTAAAGATAAATATAAATATTAACAATGTGCGGATTGTTAGATCGGGAAGATTTGTTGCTGCTCCTGGTGGGGAAACCAAGCTTAATTCAAATGCTTCTGAGGGGGGAAACCTCGCTACGCGGGTTTCCCCTGGTCGGAGCCGCGCGAAGCCGCGTCTCCGACGCACCCCTTCCTGCGGAAGTGGGCGGCGATGTTTGCCAGAAGGCAAACGCTCGCCCACTCCCGCAACGCTCACATCAGGTAGAAAACACATGAAAGGCACCAAATCCTGACCATCTTTTCAATTTATCCCCCTTAGTAAGGGGGCGCCGAAGGCGGGGGATTCGAAGGGAAATTCGGCAATCAATCACCTATCTGAGTAGAAACGATAAATTGAACAATGAGGTCGTAAAGATTCTATCAAAGGATTCAACAGGTTGAACCCCTACAAATTTAAATATCCTTCATGTGTTTTCTACCTTAAAAGAGGGCGTTGCGGGAGGGGGCGAGCGCTTGCGGAACGCAAGCATCGCCGCCCCCTTCCGCAGGAAGGGGTGTGGCTGAAGACCCCGCAGCCCGGCTTTGCGGGGGCGGAGGCTTCAGCCCAGGGGGAACCGCCGCAGGCGGTTCCCCCCTCAAAGGCATTTGATTCAAGCCCGGTTCCCCCACCAAAAGCACCTATTATAATGATTAGCTCTTGAATAAATCCCCTCAAAGAGCTATTTTGCATCTATTCATTTTTTTAAGCGCGATTTACCTATAGAACATTACTGATCATTACTTTCCCCAATCGGCAGGAGGTTCAATCTATGGCGTATACGTACCAGGATCTTAAGAAAAAGACCGTCGCACAGCTGCGCGAAATTGCCAAGGGCGCGAAAAACGAGGCCGTTGCCGGCTATTCGCAGCTCAACAAGGAGCACCTGCTCCTCGGGCTCTGCAAGGCGTTCAATATCGACAGCCGCGTCCACCACGTCGCCCAGGGCGTCGACAAGACTAAGATCAAAGGCACGATCAAGCAGCTCAAGAAGGATCGCGACGAAGCGCTTGCGCAGCCGGAGAAGGATTACAAGAAGCTTAAATCCATCCGCCGTACCGTTCACAGCCTCAAGAGAGAGTTGCGAAAGGCCATGCTCTAGGCCCCGTGCGCCCATGGCCAAAAGACCGTCAGCCATCAATGTAATCTGGCTCTATTTGATACTGGTGAGCATTCTTACCGCGGCGTACAGCGGTAAGATGGAGCTGATTACCAAGGCCTCCTTCGACGCGGCAAAGAGCGCCGTCATGCTGGCCATCACGCTGATCGGTGCCATGGCTCTGTGGCTGGGGATCATGAAGGTTGCCGAAAATGCCGGGCTCATGAAGATGGTGAGCAGGGCGATACGGCCGATCATGACCTGGCTCTTCCCCGATGTTCCGGCCGCGCATCCCGCGATGTCGGCGATGATCATGAATATCGCGGCCAACATGCTCGGGCTCGGCAATGCGGCGACCCCCATGGGAATCAAGGCCATGGGTGAGCTGGACAAGCTGAACCCGCGCAAGGGAACAGCCTCCAATGCCATGTGCCTTTTTCTTGCCATTAACACTTCGAACGTCTCACTCCTGCCGCTAGGGGTTATCGCTGTACGGGCGGCAGCGGGGGCGACGAGCCCCGGCGCGATACTCATCCCGACCTTTATCGCCACCTCGACTGCGACACTCTGCGCCATTACCCTGGCAAAGTTTTTTGCCCGCCGCAGCCCGGACCCCGCTCCCCTCCCGCAGGAGGCGCCGAGCACACCGGCAGCATCGGAAAACGGCGACGGAGTCGAAGAGGTCCATCGGCCGGGCATCGCGGGAAAGGTTCTGGCAATCGGGGTCATTGTCGCCTTTTTTGCCGCAATTCCATGCCATTATATAATGGCTCGTCACCTGCCCCATTTCGATCTTCATCTGGTCACCCGGGCGACCGGCTGGCTGGTGCCAACCCTGATGGGATTTTTCCTGCTGTTCGGCTACTTCAGGGGGGTAAAGGTTTACGAGTCGCTGACCGATGGCGCCAAGGAAGGATTCCAGGTCGCCATCCGCATCATACCGTTTCTCGTTGCGATATTCGTGGCCATCGCCATGTTCCGGGAGAGCGGCGCGCTCGACCTTCTGGCACGGGTCCTGAGCCCGCTTACCTCGCGGATCGGCTTCCCGATCGATGCCCTGCCCGTTGCCCTTCTCCGGCCCCTCTCGGGTACCGGCTCGTTTGCCGCCATGACCGAGGTGATAAACCGGGCGCCGGACAGCTTTGCGTCTTTTCTTGTCTCAGTGCTCCAAGGATCGACCGAAACCACCTTTTACGTCCTTGCGGTCTATTTCGGCAGCGTGGGAATACGCCGCTCCCGCTATGCTCTTACAGTAGGGCTTCTTGCCGACGCGGTCGGGATCTGCGCGGCACTTTGCATATCGCACCTGATGTTCCGCGTATGAACAATCCTTTTGAAAATGAACCGAAGATCCTCGCCTGGAAGAGGCTTGTCGCCGAAAGCGGCTCGGTGATCCGGAGCCTTAACCCGATAGCCGTTTTGCGCAAAAATAACGGCGACCTGCTCTTTGCGCTGGTCGATGCCGCAATTGTATCGGCCAACGGACACCCCTTGCCCCGATACCTCTTTGTACGGGGAGACGCCTGCCTCATCGTGCCGCTCATCCGCAATCGCGACACCGGCGAAGAAAAGTTCCTGATGATACGCCAATATCGGATCGGCAGCGGCGGGCTCTCGCTCGAATTTCCTGCAGGGATGCTGGATAATGAGGTTGCCGCCCCCCGGAAGGTCGCCCTGCGCGAGCTTGCCGAGGAGACCGGGCTCACCGTCGGCGACAGCGAAATCTTCCCGCTCTGCAATAAAAAGCTCTTCAGTTCGGTGGGAGCCAGCGACGAGGGGATTTACTACTTCGGCTGCAGGATCGAGGTCGATACTGCAGCCTGGCAGATTCTGTGCGACGACATCCATGGCAATCCGGATGAGGACGAAAAAATTTCCCTGGTCCTCCTCACACGGTCGGAAGCCGAAGCCGAAGCGACCTCACTCCAGGTCTTCCTGGGCTTCCATCTGTTCGAGGCGCACCGTCTCAAATAGGGCCGAAGCTTCAAGAAGGTTGCCCTGAAGCCTATTTTTAACTATTTTATAGGACTATTTTGAAGGTGTCTCGTATCCCCCAAGGAGTGCGCAGTACATGACAACGAATAAAGTACTTTCGCCTCTCATTCAAAAGGTGGCGGATTATCATGATCCTGAAGTGGTTCGAAATCTGAATCTTTACCCCTATTTCCGGCCGATTGAATCGGATCAGGCTGCAGAAGTGGTTATCGACGGCAAGAAAGTTTTGATGTTCGGGTCCAACAGTTACCTCGGGCTCACCAGTCACCCCAAGGTAAAAGAGGGAGCCATTGCGGCCATCCGCAAATACGGCACCGGATGCGGCGGATCGCGGTTCCTGAACGGAACCCTGGATATCCATATCGAGTGCGAAGCAAAGATTGCGAAGTTCGTCGGAAAAGAAGGGGCGTTGGTTTTTGCGACCGGCATGCAGGCCAACCTCGGCGGCATCTCAGCCCTGGCCGCCGGACGCGACGATGTGGTTTTGCTTGACAAATTTAATCACGCGAGCATTCTCGACGGCGCACG
>CAWDOZ010000182.1:0-39541 GCA_963803935.1 uncultured Fibrobacterota bacterium
GCTTGAACATCTTCCTGCGCTCCATCGAGATCTATGCGCGAGGCGATCCGCACCACGCCAACCTGGCGCGCGCACTGGTCAATTGCGCCTCAACGCGCCGGCTGCTCGGATCTCAAATCCTGCGCAAGCTCGACACCATGGCCAAGTCCAGCCAGGCCGGCTGGACTGTTTCCCCGCCGCCCGCGGCCAGCCCGCGCGAAACCCTCCTGTGGCACGCTATCAGCAACTCAGCCAGGAGGCCTTGAGCGAACTGACTGGCGCCCGGGAAATCGACGACCTGCACGGTCACACCGATGGTATTGGCAACGCGGCCTTCACGCGCGGGTACCTTTACCTCGATCGCGGCGACCTGGACCGGGCTGCAACCGATGCCGCCGAGGCCTATCGCATTGGCCAGGTGCGGAACGACCACATTCTCATGGCTCGTGCCCGCATCCTTGGCACCGCCATCGAGAATACAATCCACCGGTAGGTTCTTTCAAGCCCTTCGCTAAGTGGGTGAGAGGGCTTCCAGCCAAGTTTCTTATAAATAAGGCGGTTGTCGGAGTTCCTTCCCCGCACGCCCAGGGGGCCTGAATATGCTTTATCTTCAGCTTCTTGCCGGCAATTTCCATAATCAATTCAGCAAGCTGGTTAATAGTGACCATCTCTTCCGAACCGATATTTACGGGACCAGAAAAATCAGACTCTACGAGTCTTCTCACTCCCTCAATACACTCGTCAATAAATAAGAACGGACCTGTTTGTTCGCCGTCTCCCCAGATCTCAATTTCTCCGTCATTGGGCGCTTCGATCACTTTGCGGCAGAGCGCGGCCGGCGCTTTTTCTGGGCCACCCTCCCATGTGCCTTCGGGACCAAAGATATTGTGGGAATCGGGCAATACGAACCGCAGTGCAATCGCGAAGTTCGGGCCTTCCACGCAGAAGGAAGCTCTCCTCGCCCGCGCAGAATTCGGCCGCTACTGCCTGAAGACGAAAAACTTCGCCGAAGCGTTTGCGCAGCTCCAGCCGGTGTATACCGCCGATCCGCAAGGGAAGATTGTCCCGGATGTAAGCTTCCTCATTGCCGATGCCCTTGTCGGCATGGGAAACAGGGAGAAGGCGATTCCGTACCTCGATAACGTCATTGCCGCAAACCCGCAGAGCGTTGAAGCCTATGCGCGGCTGTCCGAAATTTACGCCGCCATGGGGCGCGCGGATAAGGCGCAGGCCATCCAGGAAAAACTCGTGGGCCTGCAACCGAATAATCCAAAGATCCAACTCGCACTCGGTCAATATAATTTGAAAATTCACCGGAGTGCCGAGGCCCTGCGCTATTTTCAGAAGAGCTTCATGCTCGAACCCACCGCGCCTGCCGCCGAAGGGATGACCCAGGCGGCATGGGAAACGAAGCAGTACAACCTTGCACGGGACGCGGCCGAATCCGCCCTCCACTACGATTCATCCCTTACCGGACCCCAGCGGATCCTCGCCCTTATTTACATCAGTGATAAGAACTATGCCGGGGCGCGGAAGCTCCTGGAAAAAATCGTCAAGCAGTCTCCCGGTGACAAGGAATTGTGGGTTCACCTTGCGCTGTGCTACGAGAAGACCGGCGACCTGACGATGCTGGCCGAAGCCGATAAGACCATCATGTCGCTCGATAAGAACGATGTCACGTCCCGGGCCCGGTATGCCAAATACGCCCTGTCGACCGATAATCTCCGCGATGCTCTCGCAACCTACAAGGAACTCATGGCGCTCGAACCCCGTGATGCGGCAATCGTGAAGAACCTCGCCGACATTTCCACGAAGCTCGGGAATTCCAGCGATGCGGTGCTCTACCTCTCGAAGTACGTCGAACTCGTTCCCACCGATGCAACGGCCCAGCGCGATCTCGGTAATCTGCTGTACGACCGGAAGGATTATCCCGGTGCACTTGCAGCCTATCGTGCTGCACTCCAGTCCGATCCTCAGATAAAGGGTTTTTTCAAGAAATATGCCGAGCTCATCATCATGCTCAAGGCGCCGGACCAGGATGTCGTTTCCGTACTCTCCGCTGCTGTCAAGGCAGGGGAGGGGAACGAGATGATTTATTTCACCCTCGGCGGCCTCTATCAGAAGCAGGCCCTCTATCCGCAGGCCATCGCAATGTACCAGCAGGCGCTCCTGATCAATCCGCAGAATTTCGACGCACTTTCGTCAATGGCCTCATGCCAGGCAAAATCGGGCAAGGTATCCGAAGCCATCGTTTCCTACGAGCAGGCTTCCGCGCTCAAGCCGGGCAATGCCCCGGAGCAGAAGGCGCTCGGCGATCTCTACCTGCAGCAGGGGAAGAAGGGGCCGGCAATTGCTGCGTACAAACGCTATCTTGAAAAGGCGCCGGCGGATTCGCGGGTTGCCAGGATGGTCGGCGATTATGAATTCGATCAGAAGAACTATAAGGATGCCGTTGTATACCTCGGCAAGGTTACCGGCGATGAATCCGGAAAGCCCGATTACCTCCTGCGCTACGGTACCGCCGCCTACCAGCTCGGCGATTTCAAGAAGACCGAAGAGCTGTTCAAGCGACTCATCGTGCTTTCGCCCAGGGATGCGGAACCCTTCCGCACGTTGTACGAAATAGCGAAGAAGAACAACGAGCTTCCTGCAGCTGCCGATTACCTCAAGAAATACACCGAGCTTCAGCCGACCAACGACACGATGCTTCTCGCCCTGGGCGACCTTTTGTACACGCTCAAGGATCTGCCCGGCAGCCTCGCAGCCTACCGCGCCGCCCTCAAGGCAAACCCGGCCGCACACGGCTTTTACGACCGGTACGTTTCTCTCGTTTCGACCCTCGGCACGACTGCCGAGCTGGTCGACGCGATGAACGGTGCGATTGCCGCGAAGGAAGCGAACGTCGCCATGTATTCAAAGCTGGGAGCCATCTATAAGGGAGCCAATAATTATCCCAAGGCCATTCAGATGTACGAGCAGGCATCGCAGCTCGAGCCGCAGAACGGCGCGCTGCTATCCTCGCTTGCCGAATGCCAGGCTAAGAACGGCAATGCCGAAGGCGCGGTCGTCAGTTACGAGCAGGCGCTCGTCATCAATCCGGAATCGACCAAAGATTACAAGGCCCTCGGGGATCTGTACATGCAGTTCAAGAAAACCGAGGCGGCGGTCAGGGCATATAAGAAATATCTTGAAAAGAATCAGGACAATGCCATTGCCCGCTTTGTCGGCGAACAGGCCATTGCCCAGAAGAACTATCCCGAAGCGGTCAAATATCTCGGCATGGTCAGCGGGCCGGACGCCCAGTCGCCCCAGTTCCTCCTCATCTACGGTAATACCTGCTTCCAGGCCAAGGAAGATGCCAAGGCGCTGGAAATTTACAAGAAGCTTGCGGTTGCCATGCCGCAGAATGCCGAAGTCTTCAATACCCTGTACGAGCTGACGCTTCGCAGCGGTACCAAGGATGAGGCGCTTGTCTACCTGAAGAAATATGCCGAATTGAAGCCGCAGGACGCCCTGGCGCAGAGAACGCTCGGCGATCTTCTGTACGAACGGAAGGATCGCCCCGGTGCACTGGCCGCCTATCGTGCACTCGTCAAAGCCGATTCGACCGCAAAAGGTTTCTACCGCCGTTACGCCGACCTGGTAGTCCAGGAAGGAAACGAGCCGGCAATCGTCGCCGTTCTGTCCGCAGCGATTGCTGCCGGTGAGGCCGATGTCGGCATGTACACGCGGCTCGGGAATATCTATCGCACCCAGGGACAGTATGCAAAAGCCGCGACGATGTTCGAACAGGCTTCGCAGCTCGATCCGAAAAACTCGGACCTCCTTTCGGCTCTTGCCGAATGTCAGGTTAAAAACAACAATGCCGCCGCTGCCGAGCTGACCTATGAACAGGCGCTCGCCATGGGCGGAGCCTCCACCGATTACAAGGCGCTCGGCGACCTGTATCTTGCGCAGGGGAAAACCGACCTTGCGTTAGGGTCCTATAAAAAGTACGTCGATAAGAATCCGAAGGAAGTGAGGCTTGCCAAGTATATCGGCGAGCAGGAATATAAGGCCAAGGATTATGAGGCGGCGAAGAAGTACCTCGGTATGGTGACCGGCGACGAAGCCAGAACCGCTGCGTTCCTGCAGATATACGGTAAGGCATCCTACGCGGCCAACGACTTGCCGACCGCACTGGCTACCTTCAAGCAGCTCGCCGCTCTGACGCCCAAGGATGCCGATGTTTTCAAAACCATCTATGAGATCAGCGGCAAGCTCAACAAGCCCGACGAGGTCATCACCTATCTCAAGCAGTACGTCGTTCTTATGCCGACCGATGCGAATGCCCAGAAGCTTCTCGGCGATCTTCTGTACGACAAGAAGGATTCGCTTGGCGCGCTGGGCGCCTACCAGGCTGCCCTCAAGGCAAACCCCGATCTCAAGGGTTTTTACAAGAGGTATGTCGACCTGGTGCTGAAAGTAGGGAAGACCGAGGATCATGTCCCTGCGCTCAAGGGTGCGATTGCCGCCAATGAGGCGGATGGGGTGATGTTTGCTGAGCTGGCCGACCTGTACCACAAGGCGGGAAGCTGGGAACAGGCGATTCCGCTGTACGGGAAGGCGCTCGATGCCGATCCCAAGAATACCGCCCTGATGTTCAGCCTTGCCGACTGCCAGGCAAAGACCGGGAAGGTTGCGGAGGCGACGGTTTCCTATGAGCAGGCGCTGGCCATGAACTCCTCGGAAATCAAGGAGTACAAGACGCTGGGCGACCTGTATATGCAGCAGAAGAAACCCGACGATGCGCTGAGTGCCTATAAAAAATATCTCGTCAAGTACCCGGACGATGCGGCGATAGCCAAAATCGTCGGGAAAGCGGCTTTCGGCGCCAGGAAGTATGACGAAGCGTTCAAGTATTATGGGCTTGTCAAGAATGACGAGTCGGCGGAATACCTCGCCGAATACGGCCTCTCCGCGATCGAGACCAATAATCTGGCGACGGCGATGACCGTGCTGGAAAAACTGCGTCTGGCAAAGGGAGAAATCGGGGGTTTGCGCGCAACCGCCTATAAGGCGCTTGCCGAAGCCTACGAAAAGAACGGCGATGCCAAAAAGGCTGCCGATGTGCTCAACAGCTATGTACGGTTGCCGGGTGTGAAGGATCCCGACGCGGCCTACCGGCGCGCGGTTGCCTACGAAAGCATCGATCCCGCCATGGCGACCACGATGTACGAGGACAATATCAAAGCATATCCGGGCGATTACCGGAACTACTTCAAACTCGGCAATACCTATGCAAAGGATCCGGCCACCGCGGCAAAGGGTGTCAAGTATCTGGAGCAGTGTGCGGCACTGGCCGACAGCGTTCCGCAGGTCTGGTTCGACCTAGGCCAGCTCTATGCGACTATGAACAACGGGCCCGAAATGCTCAAGGCGTTCCGCAAGTATATCAGCCTCGACAAGACCAATGCCGGAGCGATCCTGAAAATCGGCGAGACCTTGTTGTCGAAACAGATGCCCGACCAGGCACTGGTCTTCCTGGAAATGGCGAATACCCTCAAGGCCGACGATCCCCGGACCATGACGCTTCTTGCCCGCGCCTATTTGCAGAATAAGCGCCGTGACGATGCTGCCAAGATGATCGAAAAGATCAGCAGCGCCACCAAGGGCAATATCGACGATGATCTGCGCGCCGTTCTTGTCGATGTCTATATGGAAAGCGGCAATTTCCAACAGGCAATCGTCGAAATCAACAACCTGCTTGCCAAGCACCAGACCAATGCTTTGCTCCTGAAGCTGGCGAGAGCTCAGTATGAGGTCGGCAAATACGGGGATGCGGCCAAGGCTGTGGAGACGATTAAAGCGTCCGATCCCGAAAACCTGGATGCGATCATGATCCTCGGCAAGATCCAGGTGGCCCAGAAAAAATACGATGAGGCTAACGAAACGTATAAGGAAGCGCTGTATATCAATCCGAATTATTCCCCGGCCATGGTAGAGCGTGCCAATATTTATATGTTGCAGTCGAATCTGCCATGGGCGAAGCAGTTCTATGAAAAAGCGCTAAAGATCGATCCGAAGCTGGCGCTGGCGCACCTCGGCCTGGCCAGGGTTGCGAAGGCTTCAAACGATGCCGCAACGTACAAGGAAGAGCTGGATCAGGCGAAGACCCTCGATCCACAGAATCCCGAAATTGCGAACGAAGTAAAATCCCAGAAATAATAGTTAAACGACAACCAGAGGGCGATAAGAGTATCTTATCGCCCTTTTTGTCAGGACGCCCGGGTGACTTCCGATAGCCGGGTATTCAATTCCACCGGGAGAGGGCATGAGCGCTAAACTTTTTTCGAGGAGTATTGCAATGGCAGCAATTACGGCGGCGGGTTTCGGCATGGCGGCATCGGCGCTTACCATCGAGAAAGCGCCCTTCGGTACCGTGGACGGGAAAGCGGTCGATTGCTACACCCTCACCAACGATCACGGCATTGCGATGAAGGTGTGCACCTACGGCGGCATCGTTACCTCGCTTACCGTGCCGGACAGAAAGGGAAAACCGGGCGACATTGTGCTCGGATTCTCGACGGTGGACGGCTACACGTCCGAAGGCTACCTGAAGGGGTGCCCCTATTTCGGCGCCCTGATCGGCCGGTACGGCAACCGCATCGGCGGAGCAAAGTTTTCTCTTGAAGGCAAAGAGTATACGTTGGCAAAGAATAACGGCCCGAACAGCCTTCACGGCGGCGTGAAGGGATTCGACAAGCAGATCTGGGATGCAAAGGAAGTGAAGGCGAAAAATGCGGTCGGCGTTGAATTGACCTATATGAGCAAGGCCGGGGAAGAGGGCTTTCCTGGGGATCTTACGGCCAGGGTCACCTACTGGCTGACGGATAAAAACGAGCTCAAGATTGATTATACCGCCACAACCGATACGGCAACCATCTGCAACCTGACGCACCACTCCTATTTCAATCTCGGCGGGGAGGGAAGCGGCGATATCCTCGGTACCAAAATAAGGCTCTATGCCGATAAATTCACGCCGGTCGATTCGACCCTCATCACTACCGGCGAACTGCAGGACGTTGCTAAAACCCCATTCGATTTCCGCAAAGCGACGGCGATAGGGGCACGAATCAATGATGACGACGAACAGCTGAAATTCGGCAAGGGGTACGACCACAACTGGGTGATCGACCGTAAGGGCGCCACCGGTCTGGTGCTGGCGGCGACCGCCTCCGATTCCGCGACCGGGCGTGCCATGGATGTCCTGACGACCGAACCGGGCATACAGATGTACTCCGGTAATTTCCTTGATGGATCGCTCGTCGGCAAGTCCGGCAAGCCCTATATCCATCGCAGCGGTTTCTGCCTTGAAACCCAGCACTATCCCGATTCTCCCAACAAACTCGACTGGCCGAGCGTTGAGCTGAAACCGGGGCAGACCTATACTACCACAACGGTCTACCGGTTTTATACGGTAAAAGGAAAATAGGCACTGCAGAACCGATTCGTAATAATTTTGAAGGCCCTGCAGTGCAGGGCCTTTTTTTTGCTATACTTTTAATAAAAGGAAACTATGAGCTTCACTAAAATCCGACCGATTCCCTCGGTAGAGGAGATACTTTCCGCCGATCCGCTGACTCCGGAGCTGGCCCGGATCAAAGTCGACCGCGACAGCCTCACGAAGGCTGTCCTGACCCATGCCGACCCCCGCTTCCTCCTCATCGCTGGGCCCTGTTCCGCGCATGATGAAGAGGCCATGTGCGACTATGCAGGCAGGCTCGCAAAGGTCCAGGAGGCCGTAAAGGACCGCGTGGTCATCATCACCCGTATCTATACGACGAAGCCCCGTACGGCGGGCACGGGCTACAAGGGAATGGTGCATCAGCCCGACCCGCACGGCGCTGCGAATATGGCCGAGGGGATCCGCGCCATCCGGCGCCTGCACCTGCGCGCCCTGCGCGAATCGCATCTGACTGCCGCAGAGGAGATGCTCTATCCCGATAACCATGCTTTCCTCGATGATGTGCTGGGCTATGTGGCGATAGGCGCACGATCGGTCGAGAACCAGCAGCACCGTATGACCGCGAGCGGTCTCACTATCCCGGTCGGCATGAAAAATCCGCGAAGCGGCGACCTCAGCGTCGCGTTCAATGCCATCAGGGCCGCCCAGGTGGAGCATGAGTTCTCCTACCATGGCTGGGATGTGAAAACGAGCGGCAACCCGCTCAGCCACCTCATCATGCGCGGCGGGGTCGACCTCAACGGCCGGCCCCTGCCCAATTACTACTTCGAGCACCTGATGAACGCGGCCGAACAGTATGGTCACTTTACCCATACCAACCAGGCGATAATCGTGGATGTCAGCCACGACAATTCGGGCCGCCGGTTCAAGGAGCAGCCCCGCATAGCCTGCGAAATTCTCGCCTCCCGTCGCCACTCTCCGCTTTTGCATAAAATGGTACGGGGCGTCATGATCGAGAGCTTCATCGAGGAGGGGAACCAGAAGCCCGAAGAGAATGTCTATGGGAAATCGATTACCGACCCGTGCCTCGGCTGGGAAGAGACGGAAGCGTTGATATATAAGATTGCGGAGGAAAGTGAATAAGAAGGCCGGAAAAAGGCACAGAGGCACAGAGGCACAAAGGAATAGGGAAAGCGGATAAAAAGATGGCGAGGAAAATCAATAAGCCAGCTTGTGTGATGCAGGGGCGATTCACGAATGGGGCGAGCGCCTTCGCCTTCACTCTGTCACTCTGTCACTTTGTCGCTTTATCCCTTCTGGCTCCAGTACCCGGCTTATCCGAGCCGGTCGTGCTCATGGGCCGTGACCTGCCTGCCTTCATTGGCGCCCCGGTCGGCAACCTGCGGATTGTCAATGCCCGCGGAGCCGCGATTCCCTTCCAGATCGATGAAAAAACCGCGGGAGGAGATTATATCGCCAACGGCGGCGTGGAGTCGAATGCCGACTCCGCGCACCCCGGCCTGCAGAGCCAGGATGAAATCGCCTTCCTTGACGAGGATGCCGACAGCAGCGCGGGCCGGGCGGAAGGTTTTACGCCGGGAGGATCGAAACGAGCGGCAGCAATTACCCTGACCACGGGCAAGGGGACAAAAACCGTTTATCTGGTCAACGATTCATCCGTTCCGCTCTCGCCGGTGCGGTATGTTTCGTACGATGAGAAAACCGAATATGTCAAGACGCCCTGGTACTACGCCCAGTTCGGCAGAAACCGGTTCCACTTCGTCAGGGCCGGTATCGGGGAGGGCAGCGGCGATAAGTACCTCGATCTTACGAACCGGCTTCACATCGAGATCGTGATGAAAACGCTGTGGGGCATACTTCCCCTGCGTTACAATGAGGAAAATATAGTCTGTACGGTCAAGCGATATAAGATCGGACCGGTAAGGCTCATCCGGCGGGGGGATTTTTACCTCCGTCTCGGGTTATTCGGGCTCAAGGGGAGCCGGGCGGTGGTCTACCAGACCTGCTATCCGCAGGCGGTCGAGGTTCCGATCCATGTGCATCTGCCGGTTCGCCTGGGTTCGCTTTTCCGTGAGGCCTATATCGAAATGTCTCCTGTCGTGAACAGCAACGCGCATGGATTTACATTTGCGATTCCGGCCATGGGGACCTCGTTTGGATGCTCATCGCCCGGACGACTCGATACCTTTATCCGCACCATTCCCGATCAGGGCTACCTGGTGAGCAACGGGGTCAACGGTTTCGCATGGGTCACCCGGTTCGGGGTGAGCGAGGATCATCTCCAGGGAAGCGGGTACCTCTTTCACCGGCCTTCGAAGCTGGGTCTTGCCGAATGCGGTTTACGGTACGTAGTACGCGACCTGCCGAAGGGAGACTATGCGGTTGCCAACTGGGTGCTCTTCCCGCGCCCCTGCGTCGCCCCACCCGGGGGAGCGATCCTTGACCTGATCAAACCGGCGGCGGTGGCGGTATCGGGCAATAAGGCGAACAACCTGTTCATGGCGCCGTTCGCAGGATGGCCGCCTGCGGGCAGAAATTGACCCGGCCCCGCATTGTATTTTACTGCGCTGGTCTTCCGGGATCCGCCTGCTGCCGGTTCTATGAGGTTTGAAAATATCGACTATGCCTGAAATCATCCACCACGCTCTCGTGCTCAATCTGCACCAGCCGGCCGGCAACCTCGACGAGCTGCTGCAGAACAACGAGTGGGAAGCCCGGGAGATCCTCTGGGCCCTCGACCGTATGCCCCGGTCGCTCTGGGGTTATGAGGATGTCGCCCGTGTGCACTGTTCGCTCTCCGGCACGCTCCTCGAAACGCTCAGCGATCCGGCCTTCCAGGCCAGAGTCTACGGCATCGTCAAATGCGGCGACCTCCTCTGGCACCTCCAGAACACCGCCCTCTTCGAACTTCTCGGGACCGGGTACTATCATCCGGTATTTCCGCTTATCCCCCGCGCCGACTGGGACGAGCAGGGGCAGCGCTGGCTGGGGATCGGCCGCCACCTCTTTTCGCGCCCGGTGGGCAAGTCCGGATTCGGCGGGTTCTGGCCCCCGGAGATGGGCTTCTGCATGGAGATGATTCCCATGCTCTGCCGGCTCGGATACCGGTATGTGCTCGTCGACAGCGCGCATGTGGAGCCCATCGGCCCCATGCGGTGGGAGGAGCTTCGCTACATGCCGCACTTTGCAACCTACCAGGGCCACCAGATCATCGTCATCGTCCGGGACCGGGAGCTTTCCGATGCCCAGGAATCGGGTATGGACTGGGGTTGGTTCGCAAAGGAGGTCAACGATCGTACGGCACACTGCCAGTTCCCACCGCTCGTGACCACGGCGACCGACGGCGAAAACGGGGGCTGGTTCAGGAACACGAACCCCAAGGCAAATTTCTGGGAGTACTTCTACCGGGAGTATATGAACCGAATTCGGGCGCAGGAGTGCAATATCCGGCCGATATTCATTACCGACTACCTGAACCGCTACGGGGTCCACGGACAGGTCATTGTGCAACGCGGGGCATGGAATACCGGATGGCACAGCGGGGCCGGGTTCGTCCAGTGGACCGGCTCAAAGGCCCAGAAAGACGGCCTGGCCCGCATCGAGACGGTGAGTGCACAATTGCATGCTGCTGAAAAGAAGCTCAAGCCACTGCCCGGCGACCCGGTGCGCAAGTCTCTGGAAGAGGCGCGCTGGCGGCTCTTGAGGGCTGAGACCAGCTGCAATTTTTACTGGGGCGAGGCGTGGGTGGAAAGGTGTGAGAGGGATTTAGATAACGCAGAAGAATTTCTTGCGAAAGTCAGGGAAGCGAAGTAAATAGAAGTAAAGCTACAAGTTTGTATACTTGGTCCCCCATCAAAACCTTTTATATTCCTCACCCGGATCAAACATCCCTGTCCCGGATATTTTCTATATTTAAGCTTCAGGCACTTGGTCGAAACCTTTTTTGTTTACCTTTGTGCCTATGTGCCTGTGTGCCTTCTTCTTCCTTCTTCAGGAGGTTTTTATGTACCCTACCATTCCCGAATCCATCGACGGCGTTCCCAACATATCCGGCTCCGAAGACCTCGTCGAGCAGGCGGTCAGGAACGGTGCAACAAAGGAATTTTACAAGCATACGGGCGGGATCGATTTCACCAGGATCAAAAGCGCCTGCTCAATCGCGCTCCACATGCACCAGCCGCTCATTCCGGCCGGCGGCGGCGACCTGCAGAGTGCCGCGCTCATCAGCAATCTCAAATACATGATGGACAACCAGGGAATCGGCGACAACCATAATGCTCCGGTTTTTCTCTGGTGTTACCGGCGCATGGCGGAGTTCATCCCGCAGCTCATTGCCGAAGGGAAATCGCCGCGCGTCATGCTTGACTATTCCGGAACGCTGCTCCACGGCCTGCGCGCCATGGGGGAGGGGAGCGTTCTCGACGACCTGAAACGCATTACGCTCGACGAGCGATACCGGCAGTGCGTGGAATGGCTCGGCTGCCCGTGGGGGCATGCGGTGGCGCCCTCCACGCCGGTTCAGGACTTCCTGCTGCATGTCAAGGCCTGGCAGCATCAGTTCGCCGCCATATTCGGGTTTGAGGCGCTCGAACGCGTGCGCGGGTTTTCCCCGGCCGAAATGGCGCTTCCCAACCATCCCGATGTCGCCTATGCATTCGTCAAAACGCTCCGGGACTGCGGTTTTACATGGGTACTCGTCCAGGAGCATTCGGTAGAACGGCCGGAATCCGGGCAGGGACCGGAAGAGAAGCACCTGCCGCATCGCCTCGTCTGCACCAATGCAAAAGGGGAGACCGCTTCGATAATTGCGATAATCAAGACGCAGGGGAGCGATACCAAGCTTGTGGCCCAGATGCAGCCGTATTACGAGGCCAAGGGCCTGTCACGGCGGAGGCTTGCCGGACGCGAGGTGCCGCCCATCGTCACCCAGATTGCCGACGGAGAAAACGGCGGCGTGATGATGAATGAGTTCCCGCCGAAATACCTCGAAGTGGCGCGTGAAAGTTCGGGAAGCGGCACGCCGCTCATGAACGTCAGCGAATATCTCGAACACCTGGCAGCGCTCGGGATCGGAGAAGGTGACCTGACCCCGCTCCAGCCGATCATGCAGAAGCGGATATGGGACGCCATGAAGCCGGGCGAGGGATCGGAAAAGCTGGAAAAAACGATCGAAAAGCTTAAAAAGGAGGACGGCCGTTTCCATATGGAGGGGGGAAGCTGGACAAATAATATTTCCTGGGTGCGCGGGTACGAATCCATGACCGGACCCATGGAACGCGCGAGCTCGCTGTTCTACCAGAAAGCAATGGGAAGCGGCATCGCTACAAGCGACCACCGCTACCGCAACGCCCTCTACTACCTCCTCACTTCCCAGACCAGCTGCTACCGGTACTGGGGAAGCGGCGTATGGGTGGACTACGGCAAGGAACTTTGCCGCAGGGCCCAGAATATTCTGGAATATGATTTCAAATAAGATCGGGCCGGCAGCCCGCGGATAATGGAGTTTTTCGGCAGTTTTAACTATATTATTGTAATTATTCGTGCCTGTCGGCTGATCCTGTCGGCTACCCCTCCTTCGGAAACCTGACTCGGGAACCATCCGGAGGTCTCCATTGGCCATGATCCTTTAAGAATGCAGGGAAACCATAACAAATGCGAATTGCACATCTTGCATGGGAGTCGCTCCATTCCATCAGTATAGGCGGTGTTGCGGTCCATGTGACCGAACTTGCGGCGGCATTGCAGCGGAAAGGCCATGAGGTGCATGTTTTTACCCGCCTGCGCTGGCATGGCGACTGTTACTACGATTGCATCCATGGCGTACATTACCACCGGGTTCCCTATTCCGGGACCGCCGATTTTGTCGATGACATCAATAATATGTGCCGCGCATTTGTCACTGCCGTCTTCAAGACCGAAGACTATATGGGTGCCCCGTTCGACATCGTCCACGCGCACGACTGGATGGCTGCAAATGCCATGGTCTGGATCAAGCAGGGGAGGGGGCGCAAGGGGATACTGACCATGCACTCCACCGAATACGGTCGCAGCGGCAACAACTTCTACGGTGGCCGGTCGCAGAGGGTCATGGATCATGAGCGTAACGGCACGTATTGCGCCGATCGCATCATCGCAGTTTCGAATTCGCTGAAAAACGAAATCATGTGGATTTACAATATTCCATCATGGAAGGCCTCGGTCGTGTTTAACGGCATATCCTACGAGGCATTCAACGGGTTCATCGATCCCGGATCCGTCAAGGGGCGGTACGGCATCGGCCCTGTCGATCCGACCATGCTCTTTGTCGGCCGGATGACCACTCAGAAGGGTCCGGACCTGTTAATCAAGGCGATCCCCTACATTCTGAAGTATTATCCTTCGGCGAAGTTTGTATTGACCGGAGAGGGGGATCTTCGCGGGCAGGTAGAGCGCCTTGCATGGCAATCGGGTGTCCATCATGCCTGCCGTTTCTATGGAGTTCTTCCCCGCCAGGAGCTCATCGACCTCTATCGGGCAGTTGACGGGGTAGTGGTGCCGAGCCGGAACGAACCGTTCGGCATCGTCGTTCTCGAAGCCTGGGCCGCCGGAAAGCCGGTGGTCGCAACGGTTAATGGCGGACCGTCCGAGCTGGTCTGGAACGATGTTACCGGGTATAAAATATGGCCGAATCCCGATTCGATTGCGTGGGGAATTGGAACATTGTTTGCGAATTTCGAACATGCCCGCTGGATGGGAAGGAACGGACGCCAGGCAGCCGAGACTGTCTTTTCATGGGACACCATTGCCGGCAAGACCCTGGAAGTATATTCCGGTTAGCGCCTGCTGTCACCCTCTAAATCATTGATTTCTATGGATGGAATAGATTATTTATTTTAAAGGGGGAGGCTCCTCGCAGGGCAGGTTTTTCACTGCTTTTGGACGAGAGGGCGGGGGAGGCGCCGGTCTCTATGCGATCGTTAAGAGAGATCTTCGATAATTACCGGATAAAGCTGCTTCTCGCCATCATCCTGATCAACCTCTTCATGGTTCCGATCCTGGTATGGAACCGGATCTGGCTGTTCCATAAAGATATTTATACCAGTGAAAACCCAGACAATTTCCAACCTGAGCGCTTTCGTTCGCAACAACATCGAGGATTATCTGGAGAGCGGCGACACCCTTCATCTCCAGCGTGCCATGCAGATTGCCATGAGCCATACCGGGATAAGGGGGGTCATGGTAACCGACAATCAGGGCATTGTCCGGTTTTCCGCCGACCCGCATCTGGTAGGGACCCGTGTTTCCATCGAAAGATCGGGTGCTTTGGAAGAGGAAAACAGGCTGCGGTACGCTGAAGTCCAGCCGGTATTCTTGAATGGCACCCAGGCCGGCTACATGCGCCTGGTATTCTCCCTGGCGGAAGCACGCAGGGAGGTTCGCGAAGCGGTTTACTGGAGCTTCGGTCTCAACGGGGCCTGGATGCTTCTGGTCCTCGTTACGGCTTATTTCGTTTCTGGAAGATTGTATGCGCCCCTTCGCGAGATGAAGGATGTTTCGCTGCGTATCGCGCGCGGCAATTTCAAGGTGCGGTCGCAGGTGCGGTCCCATGATGCCGTCGGGCAGCTTGCTGCCGTGCTCAACGACATGGCCGCTCAGCTCGATAGCCTCACCACAGAGATGCAGGATAAGATCGAACAGGCAACTGCCGGCCTGCGCATTGCCAATGAGACGCTGAATCGGAAAATGCAGGAGCTCGAAGAAACCAACCGCAAGCTTCTGGAGCTCGATGCCCTGAAGAGCGAATTCGTTTCCATGGTTTCCCATGATCTTAAAACCCCGCTCACCTCGATTATCGGCTTTGCCCGAACGCTCATGTCGCTGGAGTTGCCCCAAGACCAGCGAGCCAAATACCTGCATATCATCGAGGGTGAGGGAAAACGGCTTTCGCGGCTTATTTCCGAATACCTTGATATTTCTAAAATTGAGGCCGGCAAGTTTATGCTGAATTTCGGCGAAGTGTACCTGCCGTCCCTGATCGCGGAAATTGCCCAGATTACCGCCCCCCGGCATCCGGAGCGGTTGCGCATTACCATCGCCGATTCGGTCGGCACCATCACCGCCGATAAGGAACGATTGCGCGATGCGATCATGAATATCGTCGACAATGCCCTCAAGTACAGCCCGGTTGAAGAGAAGGTGCTCATTGACATCGAATCCCGGGGTGATGAAATCGTGGCGGCCATCGAGGATCGCGGGGTGGGGGTGCCTCCGGAGGAGCGTGAAAAGATTTTTGCTAAATTTTATCGCGGCAGCACCCTCGCGCCGAACCGGTACCCGGGGAGCGGGTTGGGGCTTACCATCGCGAGGGCGGTTGTACAGGCACACGGGGGGGGGATTTCGGTGGAGGCTGCGGTGCCGAAGGGGTCGCGTTTCATCATCCGCTTCCCGCGACGCGTTACTGCTGTGCCCGTTGAGTCTTGACCAAGGAAGGCGGCGTTCATGGGTTTAAAAGAGGTTTTTGTCGTCGATGATGACCCGAATATCAGGGAGCTTCTTTATGTCAATTTGCAGGCGGCGGGATATGAGGTCACGACGGCACACGATGGCATTGACGGAGCCGAAAAACTGCGCACGCTCCGTCCTCATTGCGTCGTGCTCGATATCATGATGCCGGGAATCGACGGCTGGGAGCTGTGCAAGATCATCCGGGACGATCCGGCACTGGCCTCCACCAGGATACTCATGCTCACCGCCAAGGATCGGGAGCGCGACCGTCTCATCGGCATCGATATCTTCGGTGCCGACGAGTACATGATAAAACCCTTCGAAATTGACGAACTTCTTAATACCGTACGGAGGCTTGTCGGTGACTAACGGCCGAAACAGGATCGAACTCCCCTGCATGCCGATAGCGCCCGGCATGGCTCTGGGGGCAGCCTATGTCTACCGGGACATCGACCTTGGAGCGCTCGAAACAAAGAAATTTGCCATAGAGAATATCGGTAAGGAGATCGAGCGGTTCGACGTCGCGGTCTCGAAAAGCAAGGAGCAGCTGATCGATCTCCGGGCCGGCCGCGAGGAGTCGGCATGGGGTGAAGCCGAGGAGATATTCGACGTGCAGCTTTCGCTCCTTGAAGACGCGGAATTTCTCGCTGAAATTCGAGCCCTCCTCGGCGAGCATCGCCTGAACCTGGAGCACCTCATCGCCCTGAAGATCCGGGAGATAAGCCTGGAGTTTTCAAAAATCGCCGACAACATCCTGCGGGCACGCATATCGGATATTCACGACACCTACCATCGCATCCTTCGCAACCTTCTCGAAATAGATCACGTACGGACGAGGACCCTCCAACGCATTGCAAGCCCGATCATGCTGGTTTCGGAACGGCTTCTTCCGTCGGATCTTGCTCTTCTCGATATTACCTGTCTCCTCGGCGTCGCCCTCGATGAGGTAAGCGCGCTATCGCATGTTGCCATCATGCTCCGGTCGCTCGGCATTCCGGCGGTCGGGAATGCGCCGGGGCTCTCTGCCATGATCCGTTCCGGGGATCAGCTTCTCATCGATGCCGAGAGGGGCTCGCTCATCATCAATCCATCGGCCGACGAGATCGCCGCCTATGAGGCCTTCCGGGAGCGGAAGCGGGGTTTGCTGCCGGGAGAGTCCGGCAGTGAAGGACACTTCACCCGGGATGGTGTGCGGATCCGGCTTGCTGCCAACACCGGATCGCTCGCGGAGGTGACTGAGGCCGTGCGGCTTCGGGCCGACGGCATCGGGCTTCTGCGTTCCGAGATGTTTTACATGTCGAAAATGGCGATCCCGACCATTCCTGAGGAGCAAAAGTTTTACCAGGAGGTCATGGCCGCCCTTCCGCAGCTTCCGCTCGTTATCCGGCTCCTCGATATCAGTGCCGAAAAACGGGTGCCCTATCTTCTCATGCGGCGGGAGGAGAATCCGCAACTCGGTGTGCGCGGCCTCCGGTACCTCCTTGAACATCGTGACCTGCTGGTCCGTCAGTGCAGCGCCATTGCCGCAATAGCCGCTCCTGCCGGGGAGCCGAAGCCGGGAGTGCTCATACCCTTTGTTACTATCCCCTCCGAAGTCGGTCAGGTAATAGACATCCTTGAAAAGGAACTCGCCCGGGCAGGAAAGAACCGGGGCGACCTCAGGATCGGTATCATGGTGGAAATTCCCTGCACCGCGCTCGACATCGGCCCCTTCCTCCCCCTAATCGATTTTGTCAGCCTCGGCACCAATGACCTCACGCAATATCTTTTTGCGGCAAGCCGCGAGGAGCGCCTGCTCGACCGGTACCGTTGCCCGGTACATCCGGTGGTATTGCGGATAGTTCAGGGCCTCGTTGCCGCATGCGGCAGTGCGGATAAGGAGTTGACCGTGTGCGGCGATATGGCATCGGATCCATTTTCGGCGCTTTTGCTGGTCGGGCTCGGCGTAAGAATTCTCTCGCTGCAGCCTCATGCAATTGCAGCGGTAGCTACGCTGCTCCGCAGCGTTTCGCTGGATGATCTCGAGAAAATTTCCGGGAAGGCTTTGCAGGCGGCAACGGTAGAAGAGGTACTGCTGCTGCAGAAAGAATTTCCGGGTTAGCCCGCCTATGCGACAGACAATCCGGTGCTTTCGAACGGCCTTGTTCGTGATATCGCTTATTACCGCGATCTGCCCGGTACTCGCAGCGAGTGGTGCCGGACGCTCCGTATCGCGCTGCCCGGGGCTTGACGGCATTTATATCGCAGGCTGCTGCTCATCGTCGCTGAAGGCATGCCTTAATAGAATCCCGCCGTGCCCGATGGCTGCCCACCTCGGCGCCTTCGCATCCTGGATCGATACGCTGACTCCTGCCGAGCCCTGCTCGGCCGGAGTCGCCGCCATTGCCGCACGGTATGCTTTCTTTACCGATACAGCCACGTCCGCAATCGATTATGGCCCTGTCGCATATGTCGGTTCTGCCGGGTCTCCCGGGACGATTATCCTGTACGTATCGGCTATTTGCCCCTTGTGTAAGAGGGTATACAAGGGGCTCTATGCCGAGGTAACGGAGGGCTCCCTGCGCGGTATCGCCCGGCTCGGCATCAAGGTGCGCTCCACCCGGCCCTGGGACCTTGCCCTGCTGGCTGCCCGGCGCGTCAATAAGCAAAGCGCATTATTACTATCGCTCGCGGATGTTGAAGAGCGCATATCGATGTCCGTCATCCGCCAAAAGGCCGCAGGGCTTGGCTTGTCGGAGAGATTACTGGACAGCCTGTCAGCCGATTCGTCAATCTTGCGGGAAGCGAAAAATTCTACAGCCGAGGCCGCACTCAATGCGGTTACCCTGACTCCGACTATCTTCATAAACCGCCGCCGCTACCGAAGCTACAAGGATCCGCAATGGATCGCCGATGCAGTCCATTATTTGTACGAATCCGGAAGCCTTCCGGTGCCCGGGTTCCCATCCGGGCAACCCGGCGGAGTTCGCTGACATGGTCCGCCGGATACTTGCCCTCATCGGACCCCTTGCCGCTATCGCCCTTTTTATCGTTGCCTTCATCGCGCTTCCCCGGGAGTTGCGGTCCCTGCATTACCACCAGATTCTTGCTCAGATCGATTATACGCCCGCAACCTCGGTTCTATTGTCGATTATCATCACGGCGGTCAATTTTCTTGACCTGGGCTGCTGCGAGATACTCGGATTCCGGTATATTCGCAGTACCCTTGCGCCGACAAAAATACTGGTGACCTCCATGATTGCCGCTACCTTCAGTAATACGGTCGGGTTTTCATCGGTATCCGCTAATGCGGTGCGCAACCGTATCTATTCTCAGGAGGGGCTTTCCACCCTTGATATAGCGAAATTAAAGGTCATGTCGGGCGGCATCACCTTCTGGTTGGGATTGGGCACCGTTGCCGGGCTCCTGCTGCTCTCGAATGAATCGGCGGTTGCCGGAACACTGCACTGCAGTCCCCAAGTCCCGTTTGTCATGGGGCTCGCGAGCTTCTGCCTTGTTGCCGCGTTTATTCTCGTTGCCGGCCTCGCAAAGAATCCTCTTAAAATCGACTCCTGGGAGTTTGTCCTGCCTCGTGCTGCACTCACCCTTCCGCTGCTTGCCCTCGCCTGCCTCGACTGGGCCTCCTTCGGTCTTGCGCTCTATATCCTTTTGCCGCCGGGTACCATCTCATTCCCTGTTTTCATGGCGGCATTCGTCATAGCCCAGCTGGCCGGATTCGGGAGCCGTATTCCGGGAGGCATCGGCATTTTTGAGGCGGTGTTCCTTTTTCTGCTCAGGAATTATCCCTGTGCGCCGCTTGTCGGGGCCCTGGTCATTTTCCGGGGAGTCTTTTACCTGCTTCCGCTGGCCGCTTCGGCGGTCATCCTGGGGATTTATGAACACGAGGGCCGTCGTGCGAAAATCGGCGGCGTTGCGCTTGCTATAGGGCAATGGGGCCGCGGCGTTGTGCCGTATTTTTTCGCGATCATGATTTTTATCGGCGGTATGATTCTGCTGTTTTCCGGTGCCACACCTGCGGAACACCATCGGTTCTACTGGCTGCGGGAGGTCATGCCGCTGCCGGTGGTTGAACTATCCCATTTCCTTGCCAGCCTGATCGGCATGGCCCTCCTCATCCTTTCGGCAGGGCTTTACCGCCGGTACGACAGCGCATTTCACCTGACGCTCTACCTGCTTGCCGGAGGAGCGTTGTTTACCTTCCTGAAGGGCATCGATTACGAAGAAGCCATTATCCTGACCTGCATGTTCGCGGTCCTGCTCCCGAGCCGCCGGGAGTTTTACCGGAGAGGATCGTTTGTGCACGAGCCGCTCACTCCCATGTGGATGGCGGCCGTTATCCTGGCACTGGCCAGCTCGGTCTGGCTCGGATTTTTTGCCTACAAGCATGTAGCATATTCCCATGATCTCTGGTGGCAGTTCAGCTTTGCAAGCCATGCCTCGCGATTCCTGCGCGCCACCGTTGGCGCCTCGACACTGCTTTTCGGTTACAGCATGATAAAGCTGCTCTCCCCGGCGCGCGTTCGGGCCGAGGTATGCCGGCATGACATGCGCGATATCGTCCGTGCCATCCTCGCGACGCGTTCCTCGCACAGCCGGTCGTTCCTGTCATTACTTGACGACAAGGCATATATTATCAGTGAAACGAACGACGCTTTTCTCATGTATGGCGTTTCCGGAAGAAGTATTGTGGGAATGAGCGATCCGGTTGGAAATGAAAAAGCATTCCCTGCGCTGATCTGGAAATTCAAGGAGCTCTGCGATGAACATGGTGCGTGGCCGGTCTTTCATGAAATAGGCGGGAACTACCTTAACCTGTACCTTGATATCGGATTGACCCTGTTCAAGGTCGGCGAGGAGGCACGGGTGGCGCTTCCGGAATTTTCGCTCGAAGGCAGCCGCAGGAAAAGCCTCCGCTATTACACCCGGCGCCTTGAACATGAGGGATGGGAGGTTGCCATTGTTCCCCCCGAAAAGGTTGAGGCAATCATTCCCGCCCTGAAAACCGTGTCCGATTCCTGGCTGGCGAAAAAACATACGCGGGAGAAACGATTTTCCCTCGGAAGCTTCACCGCCGGGTACCTTGCGCAGATGCCCATCGCCATCGTCAGGCGCGGCGAGGAAATCGTCGCCTTTTCGAATTTGTGGCTTACGGCGACCAGAGAGGAATTTTCCGTCGATCTCATGCGGTACTCTGAAAACGCTCCCGATTCGGTCATGGAATACCTTTTCGTAAAGCTTATTTTCTGGGGCAGGGAGAACGGGTTCCGATGGTTCGACATGGGCATGGCGCCCTTCTCCGGAGCCGATGACCGGCAGGTTGCGCCTATCTGGAACCGGTTTGCGGCGTTTCTTTATGCGTATGGTGAAGAATACTACAATTTTCAGGGGCTGCGGCGATTCAAGGAAAAATTCGACCCGGTCTGGAAGCCTTGCTACATGGCTGTCCCGGGCGGCCTGACGCTTCCCCTTATCCTGAAGGATCTTTCATCCCTTACCTCCGGCGGATTAAGGGGGGTATTCGCGAAATGAGGGGGAACGCTTCAAGTATCTTTAGCGTTGAGGATCATTTGGAACCGGAAAACGAAAATAACCCCGATAATACCGATTTTACGGAGTCAACTGCACCCCGGCAAACGGCAGTCAATCCCTTTGACCGGGCGCGCGCACCCCTGCCGGTCCCGGATTCAGCCAGAACTATCCAGGCCACTATCATCCATCGTCTTGAGCGCCTGGTGGCGGGATCGTTTGCTTCGGGATGCGATCCGGCATTTCAAACTGCATGGCAGGCGTTACTTACCCTCACGGAGTGCTACCAGGAAGAAATACTTAAAAATGCCCGGCGGAACGTTACCTGCTCCGCCGGCTGCGCCTCCTGCTGCCGCCACTGGGTTGAAGATGTCAACTCTTTCGAGGCGGAGGCGATAGCGAGCTGGCTTCGGCAGCATGCGGCGGAAAAAATTCCCGCCATCACCGATCGCTGCCGCCGCGACGGTGCGGCATTGTCGCAGCTCCAGGCACTGGTTGAGGCGAGGCTCGCCTTGCTCGATCCGGCGGAGGAAGGGGCGGATATCGATCCTACGGATCTTCTGCTCGCTTCGTTTTACCGGTTGCGAAAGCCCTGCCCCTTGCTCGATGCCGGAAGCCGTTCTTGCCTCGTCTACCCGCTTCGTCCGCTGACCTGCCGCATGTACGTCAGTTTCTCCGCTCCGGCAAAATGTGTTCCGAGCTATCCGGACGATACCGATATCCCGACCTACCTGTTCGACCTGGAAGAGGAGGCCGATGTGCTCATCGACAGGCTCCATTTCAAGTTCATGAAATTTGAAGGCGATACGGGGTTGCGGTCGCTCGTCCTCAAATACCTTGAGCACTGATATATTTTAGACCTTTACTTTTGAAAACCGATAATACAGCGCCAGGTCAGTCGCAACGAGCAGCAGGTTCATGATATAGAGTACGATTACCCAATCCCGTGAGTAAATGACTTTATGCATGATGCCCGCTGCATAGCCGAGGATGACGATTCCCATGAACAGGGGGCTCTTGCCGGCGACGATGCGGGTTGAAAGGGATTTATAGATAGATATCGGCCAGCTGACGCCGAAGCAGATAAGCATGAGGATTTCAAAAAAGCTCATGGAGCCAGGTCTACGCTTCCCCGGAAGGATACGACGGCAGGACCGGTGAGGTATACCGGACTTGCCTCGCCGCCGTCCCATTCCACGAAGAGGTCACCGCCGGGCAGATGAGCCGAAACCTCGCTGCCGGTTTGCCCGACGAGAAATCCGGCGACCACGGCCGCGCAGGCTCCGGTTCCGCAGGCGAGAGTTTCGCCGCATCCGCGCTCCCATACCCGCATCCTGATTTCATTATTAGCAAGAACGTTGACGAACTCGACATTGGTTTTCCGCGGGAAAAAAGGATGGCGTTCGATCGAAGGGCCGAGCCGCAACACGAAGTTGTCGGTAAGATCATCTGCAAAGATAACCGCATGAGGGTTACCCATGGAGACCGCGGTCAACGAAATGGTTTCCCGATCCAGGGAAAGCTCGTGCATGAGCACCCTGCCCGATGTTTGCCGAGTAGGGATTTTTTCAGCAGCGAGGATCGGCGCTCCCATGCACGCACGGAAACGGTCGTTGCCGAGGGATTCGACCGATACCGGGCCGGCGCCGGTTTCAAAAACCGTCGACTGCCTGGCCGACAGGCCGGCAAGCTGCACGTACCGGGCGCAGCAGCGAATGCCGTTGCCGCACATCTCGGCGGTACTGCCGTCACTGTTGTAAATTGTTACCTTGAAATCGGCAGTTTTTGAGGGGCCGATAATGAGAACTCCGTCCGCGCCGATGCCGATGCGGCGATTGCAAAGCGCAACGGCTTTCCCTGCATCGAGATGAACGTTGTCGCCCGGGCCGAACCCCTCGTGGACAACAATAAAATCGTTCCCGATGCCGTGCATCTTGTGGAAATTCAGGATCCGGCTCATGGCAGCACCCGCAGTCGCCTCAACGTTCCGTAGTTTCTGCGATGACTAGTTCAATGGTGGTCTCCCCGGTAAGCGCGAGATCGATTCCAGCCTGCCGGAGGGTCTTCATGCCCTCGCTTTCCGCCTGCGCCTGGATCTCCATGGTGGGAGCGTTCCTTAAAATGAGGGTACGGATCTCCCGGGAAATGACGAGCATTTCAAAGAGGCCTACCCGGCCGAAATACCCGGTGCCGTTGCAGGACACACATCCCTCGCCGCGGTAGAAATGATGCGGCTTGTCGGCGGGAAGATGCAGCTGTTCGAGCAGTTCCGGAGCCGGTTCGTACTCTTTCTTGCACTTGGGGCATATTCTCCGGACCAGGCGCTGCGCTACGATCAGGTTCAGGGAAGAGGCCAGAAGGAGCGGCGGAATGCCGATATCCGTAAACCGGGAAATTGCCCCGGCCGCATCGTTGGTATGGAGGGTTGAAAAAACGAGGTGCCCGGTCATCGACATCTTGATCGCGATATCCGCGGTTTCGTTATCGCGGATTTCCCCGATGAGGACAATGTCGGGATCCTGGCGCAGGATCGACCGCAGCGCAGCTCCGAAGGTAAGGCCGACCTTGGTGTTGACCTGAACCTGGGTTATGCCCTCGATATGGAATTCGACCGGGTCTTCGACGGTAATGATGTTCTTCGTGACGTTCTTGACCTGTTGCAGCGCAGAGTACAGGGTGGTCGATTTCCCGCTGCCGGTAGGGCCGGTGACGATGATCATGCCGTAAGGCTTGGTAATTTGCGATTTGAAGGTGTCGAAATCGTGCCCGGAAAAACCGAGCTTCGAAACACTCTTGTCAAATGCCGCCTTATCGAGGAGCCGCAGCACCATCTTTTCCCCATAGACTCCCGGAAGGACGGAGACTCTGATATCGACTTCGCGGTTGGACATCTTGACCACCATGCGGCCGTCCTGAGGAAGACGGCGTTCGGCGATGTCGAGATTCGAGAGAATCTTGATGCGGGCAATGATTGCCTGATGCGAATGGCGCGGAGGTGACATGACGTGTTTCAGGTCTCCGTCGACCCGATAGCGGACAATCAGGTCCTCTGCCATGGGTTCGATATGGATATCGCTCGCACGGTCGTGCACGGCGTTGGCGATGAGCATATTGACGAGTTTGACAATGCCGAACTCCGTGCCCGCCGCCGCCATCGCCTCGATATTGATTTCCTCCTTCTGCTCCTGCAGGATTTCCATATTGTCGCCAAGGTCGGCGACAAGGGCTGAGGCATCTTTATTGGAGGAAATGTCACGATAGTACCGGTCGATTGAGGTGAGGATATCCTCCGGCGCGCCGAGCATGGGATGGATGGACAGGTCGGTCAGATCGCGGAGGCCGTCAAGCAGACGCAGGTCGAGCACTTCTGCCATGGCCACCGAAAGATCATTGCCGTTTTTTTCGAGGGCGATGCAGGAATACCGGCGAGCGATATGCTCGGGAATGAGCCCCACCACGGCGATATCGGCAGAAGCGTACTGGCGCGGTGTCGCCAGTGGCACGCCGAACTGGCTCGACAGGAAGATCATCTTCTGGTCTTCATCGATATAGCCCATTTCCACAAGGACATCGCCAAGCCGCTTATTGGTGCGTTTCTGGTGGTCGAGCGCTTTCTTCAGCTGCAGCGGATTAATGAGATTATTCTGGACGAGGATTTCGCCGAGCGAAGGGGCCGTTGACGATAATCCCGGACGGGTGTGTTCGACCTCGCGGGCAATTTTGATCGTCACCAGCCGCATCATGATAAGATGGAAAAACTGCTGAGCGGGAAGCGGAATCGAAACGATATCGTCGGCGCTTATGTCAAGTTTATCCGACTCGATCATCCCGCGGTCCTCCTCAGGGAGGAACGACATGACAATCAGGACTTTTTTGACGATTTTAAGCATGGCGATATCGCGTTTGTATTGATCGATATCGCAGAACTTATCAAACATGGTGATGGCGAGATCACAGGAGGCATCCTGGGCGTTCGCGAGATCGGCCCGGTCGAACCGGACATTGGCGGCAAAGGGAGAATCCGCAATCAGCTGCTCGATCGGGGCGAGGGCGGCCTCATTGTAGGCAAACAGGCCGACGCGAAAATCCGAAACATTGTAATTCGAGGTCGGAAACATGGTTTCAGTACATCTCCCGGTGAACGGCTCAATAAATATACTGCGAGCGCGTCCGGCCCGGCCTCGGAGGCCCTTGCCCTGGTACCTTTTTCAGGAGACGGGGTGCCCCGGGGAACTCAGGATAGCAGCCCCTTGCGGAAATCGTCCCGGTCGGGACTGGCGGCCTCGGCGTCTTCTTCCCGAACCAGCCCGTTCCTGACGGCATTGACAAGGGACTGGTTCATGGTCTGCATGCCGTATTTCGAGGAAAGCTGGATCTGGTTATCGACATTGTGAACCTTATTTTCACGGATAAGCGTTTTAATTGCCGGTGTGGCCACCATGATTTCGAGGGCAATCTGGAGTCCGCCGCCGATTTTCGGCAGCAGGGTCTGGGTCATGACGAAGTTGAGACACATGGCAAGCTGCGTCCGAACCTGCTGCTGCTTTTCGCCCGGAAACACGTCGAGTATGCGGCCGAGGGTCTGGGAGCATGAGTTGGTGTGGAGCGTTGCAAAGCAGACATGGCCGGTTTCGGCGATGGTGAGTGCGGCCTGGATGGATTCCATATCCCGCATTTCGCCGAGCAGCACAACATCCGGGTCCTGACGGAGAATACTCTTGAGCGCTGCCTGGAACGATTTGGTATCCACGGACACCTCACGCTGGTCGACGGTGCAGCGCTTGTGGCGATGCAAGTATTCAATAGGGTCCTCGATCGTGATGATGTGGCCGTTCTGGGTTTCATTGATATGATTGATCATGGCCGCCAGCGTCGTTGATTTGCCGGACCCGGTCGGGCCGGTAACCAGGACGAGCCCCCGCTGCTGTTCGGCCATCTCCTTCACAATAGGCGGCAGGCCGAGATCCTCAAAGGTCAGGGCATTCAGGGGAATGAGGCGAAAGGCTGCGGATACGGTACCCCGCTGCATGAAGGCATTGACCCGGAAGCGGGCGCTCTCCCCGAGGCTGAAGGAAAAATCGAGCTCCCAGTCGCATTCGAGCGTTTTCTGCTGAGCCTCGGTCATGATCTGGTAGACAAGCATTTTTGACATATCGGAAGTAAGCGCCGGATAGTCGATTGAAACGAGTATCCCCGAGATGCGTACCTGGGGGGGCTGGCCGACGCTCATGAGAAGATCCGTCCCTTTGCGTGCAACCACCTCGGCAAGCATCTCTCGACAATCAAGTTCAGGCATCATGTCCCCGCCCTGGCGCTGTCCTTCACGATGCGCGGCGTGATTTCCAGGATCAGGTTGGTCTTCAGCTTGGTATGCTTCGTGTTCCTGAACAGATAACAGATCAGCGGTATATCGCCGAGGATCGGAAATTTTGTAATGGTCACCTGGTCGTCATCCCGCAGCAAACCGGCGATAAAGACCGTTTTGCCGTCATCCACCCGTACTGTGGTGCTGGTCTTGCGGACTTGCGTATGGGGGAGGTCCTTGTTCACTCCCAGATATTCGACGATATCGGATACCTCCGGATCGACCTTGATCGTCACCTGATTGTTTTCGTTGATATGCGGTTCGAGGTTGATCTTGATACCGGTCTCCGAGGTTTGCACCTGGGTTTGCGCTGCCCCCCCCGCCGCAGAGCCCGTGTTGTAGGCCTGTATTTCGTAAGGAATAACGTCGGTGACATAGAGCGATGCCGCGTGGTTATTGGTTGTGGCAAGCTTGGAATCGACGAGGAGCTTTGCAGTCCCGTCCTGCAGCGCCAGATCGAGGGCAATATCGATGCCCGAACCGGTGTTGTTGGCGGTTGAAGAACTTGAGCTTGTCGGGCTGCCCGCAATGCCCGACGTGGGGCTCAGGACCTGCCACGCCTGACCGAAAGTATATGCAGGATGGGTAAGGGTCGTTGCGAGCGGGGTCAGATTCGACCAGTCGATGCCGTACTGATTGTTGACGGTTATTTCCGTCTCGACAAGACGCGTTTCCAGGACTACCATGACTTGCGGCTGATCGACGGTTTTTACTATCCGCTGGATTTCATCGAGGATCCGCGGGCTGGTAAAGCAGATAAGACGGTTCCCTGCCTCGTCGATCTTGATATTCGGCGTTATTTTTTCCAGCATGGCGGCCACATCCTTGGCATTGGCGTGGTTCAGGGTTACCACATAGGCCTGCTGGCTGACTTCACCCCGGTTGAGCTTGTCGGGATCGGCGACGAGCACCGAGTTGCCGATGATCTCATAGGACAATCCGGCCGCGCGGACGATGAGATCGATGGCCTCGTCGAGCGGGGTACTGTTCAGCAGGATCAACACTTTCTCCTTGGCGGTAATATCGCCGGTAACGAAATTCATGCCGGAATGATCGGCCAGGGCCTTGAGAATGTCGGGAAGGTTTGCATTCTGGGCTTTAAGCGTTATGGGAAGCTTCATCTGCACGGTCGGGAGCGCTTTCATGGAAACCGAATCGCTGATGACCGTCGGCTCTTCCTGCGCATCGGTAATGCAGACGGTTGCAATCGTGACGACGATGCTGCATACAACAAAGCAATTGAAATATTTCAAGCAGTGCCTCCTTGGTGGTAATGTCTGCCGATAAAGCGCATGGAGTCTTCCGGGTAGCATTAACGGGAGGCCTCCACAGGGGAAGAATCACCCAGCGGTGTTCTTTCCTTTTTCCCGTAGATATCGTAATGGTAAACGAATGAACCGTTTTCCATCCAGATGCCTTCATTTGATATTTTCGTCACTTTTCTTCCCGCGACCTTATCGCCTACATCGAGGGTCATGCTGCGCTCACCGTTCATCACCACCGCCGTCGATTTTTTTCCGGGACCTTCGCTGATGATTGCGGTAAGCTGCACCGGATCGGCCTCTTTCGGCGCTGCCGTCCGGACCGGGGCCGCCGGACCTGTCGCGGCAACTGCTGCGACAGGCTGGACCACCTGGCGCTCGGTTCCGGTCATGGGATCCTTGCCTCCGGGATACCCGAAACTGGCCCGCGTTGCCAGCTCCATATCGAGCCGCCTGACCATATCGATAAAGCGCTGGTCGTACCCTTCCGTAGTCTTGTGAGCCTCCTTCACCGATGCATCGAAGTCGTGTCGGATAAATTCAATGCGGACCACCATGACAAGCGCGAGCACAAGGGCGCAAACCGATGCCGTAAAGATCGACGTATTCTTCATACCCCGGCTCCCTTCCGCACCCGGTAGGTCATCACCCGAAGGGCGGCTTTGATCCCCTGGCGATGCAGACTGTCGGCGCCGGTTCCCTCCGCAGGCGCAACGTTGAAACTTTCAATTGACATGAGCCGGCGACTGTTTTCAACCTTTGCACACAATTCGCCGAATTTGAAGAAGTCCCCTTCGAGTTCAAGATCATACCCGCTGGCGGTAATGCGTCCATTGGAAACCGGCGGCGTGGGGGCGAGGGACACGATTTTCAATTTCAGATCGTTTGCGCATTCGGTAAAAAAGTCAAAACAGGCGGATTCCGGGCTTACGGTATCCTTCTGCCGGGGAAACTCCATATTCTGGAAAACAAGATCGCGCACGTGGTCAAGGTTTTCATAGACAATCCTGGCGCTTGCCAGCTGATTGGCAGTCACGATACGTTCCTGTTCAAGCGCATTGAATTGGGGCTTGAATCCCGTCAAATAGAACCGGTCCACGGCGATAGCCGCCAGGAAGAGGACCGCGATGATGGCCATGAGAATCGTTCCCTTGCTGTTCATTTCAGTCGGCCTCGGTTTCCGTTATCGTACCGATGAGAATGCAAAACTTACCCGGCTTTGGGTGCGTTCATCGGTCCGGGAGGTTGAATTAAACATCGTTTTGTGAAAAACATCGCTATAGGAGGAATCCTGCCGGAGCTCCGTCAGGTATTCGTTGATGGTAACCAATTGGTTCTGTTGCGGCGAAATGCACCCGTAGCCGGCGGCGTGAAAGGTAGGCGGATCGTAGCTGAACTGGGTGATCCAGTAATTCTCCGGCAGGTGCGAGGCCAGGGCCGCAAGCTTCTTCGTCCAGAATATCCTGCTGCCCTGCAGACTGTCGAGTAACCCGAGGTCGGCCTTATCGACGATCATGCGTGTCGAACGGTATTTGCCGTACTCGGCCTTGATAAGCGAAAGGCTGTTGCGTTCCCCGGATAGGGCAAAACCCATGGAAACTATCTGGAAAAAAGTAAAAAGGATTGCAATGCCGAGAATGCCGAATGAAACCATGGCGAAAACCGATATGCGCAAGCGCCGTTCCTCCGCACGCTGCTCCTCCGCCCGCTGACGCTGGACCAGATTAATAGTAAATTTCATCGTTTCAATCCCTTCCCGGTGCCATCCGATAATTACTCTGTCCTCATTGCCAGTGTCAACGCCAGTGCGAAAACCGTTGTATTTACATCCGGCACATCAGTGAATCGGTCGGCCAAATCGATGAGGTACACCTCCAGGCCGGTTTTGTCGGCCAGAGCCTGGGTCAGGTCCGGGTGTTCCGTATTTGAGCCGAGTAAATGAAGACTTTCGATGCTGCCGCCCCCGTTGTTTTTTTGATAATACGCAATAGATCGCATGACCTCGTCGGCGAGAGTATCGATCCTTCGCCGGCGTTCCTGATCGGGGGGGGAGTCCCGCCGCTGCGTCCGAAGAGCTCATCCGCGGCAAAGTAAATATTTCGGTGGAAAAACGGGGTTTTCCCGCCGCATATGATCAGCGTACTGACGGACGGCCCGATATGCAGGACTACCCGTGCCGCTTTTTCATAGCCGGATTCATCCGACCCTTCGAACGCGGTGTTTGCAACGCACGTGGGCAGAGTGTCGACAATTGCAGGCTTTATTCCGGCCTTATCCATAATTTCAAGATGTTTTGCGATAATGGTGTTTGCAACCGCCGTCACGAGAAGCTGCTGTTCATCGGGCTTTTCCGTTGCGCCATCAAGAACCTGGAACTCAACCGCGGCCGTTGTCGCATCGAAGGGGAGGGTCTTCCTCAGTTCAAGGCGCAGGGCTTTTCGTGTTTCTTCCAGCTTCAACTTTCGAAACGGCATCTGGACGACGTAAACCTGCTTTCCGGAAATGCAGCTGGCGACCTGGTCGGCCGGTCCTATCCGGAGTTTCTCCTTCATGAGCGTCAGGACTGCCGTCAGGCCGTCGTCCCTGGTGAAGTCTCCGCCTATCTCATGCGCCGTTTCAAGTGAGAACTGCGGTTTGCTTCCCTGGGCGAGTCTCGTCAGGCGCACCCCGCGGATTGAAGAGGCATCGTAGTCAAGTCCAATGAAAGCTTCAGCCTTTTTTGTCATCTTTGCTCCGTATGCCCTGAAGTGAAAAGCCGGCGCATGCTGCCCGGCACACCGCTGCGTTCTCCGGCGATCGCCGGTGCATCGCTACAATGCACCGACCGTATTGATCCATGTTCCACTGCCAAGCACGTACATATAGACGGTCGTGGCTCCGGTCGAACGCTCCGGGTCGACGGCGTTTGCATAGGGTATTCCCGGCGGCAGCGCGGCATTGCCGACGAACCGGGGATCCTGGTAGTAATTCGCCGATATGCCATGATTTGAAGGACTGGTGCTGTACGTACCCAGCGACTGTTTGAGTAATACCCCGCCATGAACGTTTAAATTCTGCATGCCGCTGTAGTTATTGACGTTCTGCACGTTAATGGCGCCGTTGGGCATGAAAAGCGAGGCGTAAATCGTGCCCCCGCTCTGGGTAAAATTATGAGTCATGCCGGTCGTCGTATTGCTGGTTGACGATGGAATATCGACATTGTTTGAAGAAACGAGCGCCAGTACGTCGCTCGATGTGGCAAGGTTGGTATCCGCGTAGGTTATAGTGCCGCCGACGATGATATCGTTCGCCGGGGACTGGCCGGTAGCGCTGTCGCTGACAAGGGTCAGCTTTCCATCGAAGCGTTCCCCATACATAGGTCGGCTTTTGCGTCTTCAATATCCCGCCGGTAATATTGGCGATGCTCATGGTACTGGTCTGCTGCCAGGTTCCGCTCTGGTGGCTCCAGACGGTGACATTCGATCCATTCAGCTGGATTCCAACGGAATCGACGGTCGAGGGAGAAGAAATGGTGGTCGCGTTATTGAAATCCGAGGAGTTCGGGGAAATGCTGCTGGTCTGAATGCTTCCAACGGTGCCGTAGTCGGGAATGCGCGCCTGGAACCAGGATGCCTGCTCGCTCGTCACTTCACTGCCGTTGGAACTCAGGATGCTGAACCCATCCTGATAGGAGGTCGGAAAATTCGGTCGGTCGACCCTCTGATTCGGGTCAATACGGCCGGAGGTGGTTGCCTTGCCGGTGACATGGATTTCATCGGTCATTGTCGACGAGGCATTGAGGTAGCCGTTGGTATGGTAGTCGCCATAGACAACCATCGAGGCCCATACTGCTGAACTCGTCTGCGCTTCAAACCAGGTGTATCGGCTCATGCTGTTGATCGAAAAGCTGTCGCATACCGTGGTATTGGTGAGGTTTACATCGGCCATTGATGTTATTGTCGAGCATGAGTAGCAGTAGGTACCGTTGCTGTTGGCAATTACAGACAGGTAAACGGCCGGTGTGTCCCCGTTGAGTACCACCGCCGGGGAGACGGTAAACGGCGCAATACTGGTTGTCGGCAGGGTGGCAACGCAGGAAACGTAGCGGAACGAAACCCGCATTGCACCCTCGTTGGCCCAGAAACTCTTGATCACTTCGATATCGCGACGGCTCATTTGGCTTCCGCCGATAATGAGCTGGAGCGCGACAACCCCCATGATGGACATGACAATGCCGAAGACGAGCGCAAATACCAGCGCGCTGCCGTTCTCGCCCGACAATACGGTCAGTTTCGGCATCGCACTTCCCCGATCGTCTGCGTGTAGAATGTCGTATCCGGGCCGGATGCCGCGAACATGGACAGGAAGCATTCCGCCGTCGTCCCGTTCTGGAATACCTTGAAATGGCTGAGCGGTGTGCGATACCCGCACAGGTAGGAGGTGAGATATTTGGTCCCATTCATGGTAAGGCTGTCATTCGCAATGCCGAAGGTTGCTACGACGGCCGAGTCTTTGCTGCGAATGGTTATCTGCGAGAGGTTGTCGGTATCGGATGCCGGGGCGGTGGATTGGGTCCCTGCACAGACAAAGGTGCCGTTGCGCACCGTTCTCATGAAGAGTTCGGTTATAAGCGAACTCCCCTGTTGGAGCTGCTGCAGGGTCTGGACCTGCTGCGTACCCTGCCCGGCAAAACTGACAAAGTAAAATATGGCGCCCGCTACCACAACCCCGATCCCTCCGGCAACAAGCACTTCGACGAAGGTGGCTCCCTGCTCATTTATGCTGAAGCTGAGGCGGCGCATGGTTAGTTGATATCCGCAAGAGTAACAAGGGTCTGGAGACTATCGAGGAATTGTGCTCCATTGTCCGCGTAGCCGATGGTGGCCGTTACCCGTTTTGCCGGAACCACCGTACCGCCGTAGGAAAACGACACGGAATCGACATATACCTTGATAGTTGCGGTAATGTTGTTGGCCGAGGTGGTGTTGCCGAAATTATTGAGCACGACATTCGCCGTATCGAGAGGATCCCCGGTTGCAAGCGACAGGTAGTAGGGTGACAGGGAGGAGTTTGCCGGCGCTTCGAGAACGCTGTCGAGTTCCTGATATGCCCTTCGGCGAAGGAGCTGCTGGCGATTGAGGGTCGATCCCTGAGAGATTATCTGGAACAGGGCAACGACGAAAATGGCTGCAAGCACCCCGCCGACAAGAACCTCTATAAGGGTATACCCCTGCTCATCCGATCGGTACAGCCGTCCCTTTTCATTCACTACAAAATGCCGGTCCATTGCGCGGTTCCGGATTGAAGGGGCAGGAAGGTTCCGGTCTGGCCATTCAGCGAACCGCTCACTCCGGTGGCGGTGATCGCAAAGGTATTTGTCAGTTGTTTCGAGGCCGTCAACGCGGGAAACGTATAGGTCCAGGTGCCGTTCGACGGATTGGTGATGCCGATATCGGTCCAGTCATTTGCAGTAAAGCTTATACCTCTGTTATGCGTCTGGATGATCGCCGCCCCGATAAGCTGGCAGATCGATTGGGCGGCGCTGATCTGGGAGTTCTTAACATACCCGGTATAGGAGGGGATTGCGACAACCGCCAGGATTGCGACAATTACTCCCACAACAATCGCTTCGACGAAGGTAAATCCCCTGGCATTGTTCATGACAAACTCCTCATGGCATCGTGAATCAGGGTGACACGGCACAAGGTGCCGGACCGGCGGTCCGGCACCGGGTCATGCCTACCAATTTGCTGTTTGTGCCGTTGATCCGGTTGTTGTACTCGTTACCGTAACGGTTGAGGGCGAGGTGAGTCCCGATACGCTTGCATTCAATGCCGATGGTATCGCCATCCGGGTCTGGTCGCCGCTGCCGCCGGTGCAGGTTATGGTGAAGTTATTCTGGGCGGTAGTTGAAATGCCGCCAACGGTGCCGCCGCCGTTCTGGCATGCCGCGCAGAAGGTAGCGACGCTGCCGGCAGTATTCAGGGCTACCTGGTTGCGTGAGGTCGTTACGTAGTTTAAATAAAGCGGAATGGCAACGGAAGCCAGAATAGCGACAATTACGGCCACGACAATGACTTCCACCAGCGTAAAGCCTTCACTGCTTTTGAGAGACTTGCACCGCATGAAAACCTCCTCCGGAAAAGGTGATGGTATTCGATGGAAAAGAGGGAGGCCGGTTATCGGCATCCGATTGCCGTTTCCGCTCTTCCCTTCTATTTTTAAAACAACAGGATCCTCATAGGTTAACGTGTCATCCACCTATCTGCCGCCGGTTCAATGCGACATCAATTTGCCGATCGAAAAAACCGGGAGATACAGGGCAACCAGGATCGATCCGACGATTCCGCCGAGAATCATGATCAGAAACGGCTCGATGATTGCTGCCAGCGAATCCACGACGTTGCGAATCTCTCTTTCGTAAAATTCAGCGGCCTTGCGCAATAGCTCATCTACCCTGCCGCTCTCCTCTCCGGTTGCAACCAGCTGTTGCACGAGGGGAGGGAAACGACCGCTCCCCGCAAGCGCCACGCTCAAAAGATCTCCCTGCTGTAATCGGGAGTAGACACCTTCGATGGCTTTGGAATACACCTTGTTGCTGACTACTGCACCGGCAATCTCAATAGCCTGGAGAATGGGGGTTCCGCTCTCCATAAGTAATGCCATGGTCCGAGAAAAAATGGCCAGGATATTCTTGGTGAGAATGGTGCCGAATACCGGCACCCGCAGGAGCAGGGCGTGCATGGCGGTTTTGAATCGGTCATTGGCCATTCCCACCTGATAGCCGATTGTTCCGAGAATCAGGATTACCGCCAGAGGCAGGATATTGTCACGGAGAAAATGGGAAATGGACACGAGAGCGAGGGTGGGGGCGGGCAGCTTCGCGCCGAATCCGGCGTACATCGATTCAAAAACCGGCACCAGTTTCCATAGAATACCGATGACCAGGAGTATGACAAATCCGCCGATAAACATCGGGTAGCGCATGGCCGCTTTGACCTTGGACCGCATCGTTTCCACATTTTCCATGTACGTGGCGAGCTGATCGAGCACGCCGTCGAGCGCTCCCGCCATTTCCCCGGAACGGATGACGGAAACGAACATCGAATTGAAGGCGCCGGGATGTCGAGAAACGGCATCGGAAAATGAATAACCGATTGAGATATCATCCCTGATTTGCAAAACGATCTTGCGAAATGCTGTTTTTTCCGAATGTGCAAGCTGTTCGAGCGCCCGCGCGAGCGGCACCCCCCCTGCAATCATGGTGGCGAATTGCCGGGTAAAGAACACGACGGTCTTGTAGGGGACCTTGCCCTTGAAACGGCTGAAGTTCGCGGCCAATTTCTGGGAAAATTTCTGGTTTCTGGTCGACCCGTCGAAATTCAATTCGTCCACGCTGATCGGCAGCAGACCTTTTCCCGTGAGGCTCTCGATCACCGTATCGATCGATGCTCCCTCCATGGTACCTGCCAGGACGCGATTCCGGCTGTCATGTGCTTTGTAGGAGTAGTTGGGCATAAGCAAATTCTCATGTACTCCGGCGCGCAGCCTGAAAAGTCGTCGTCGTAATGGCGGCGAACATGCCAATACCATGATGCATTCGGCCCTGCCTTTCGGGCGGAGTCGGGAACCTTCGATTGAGTTTTCAGTTTACCGTTTCGCCCTTGAAAAGTCAAGGTTATAGTGGTTTCCGATGCACTTCCTGAAAAATGTTGCAAAACCATAGTAATAATAGGAAGCTTAAGCAAATGCATAACGGTGATGAATACCTGCGGTCTATTGCCCTTCCGGGCACCTCGGATATCCATTTCAAGGTCGGTCGCCCGCCTCTGCTGCGCATTAATGGCCACCTTGCGCCAAGGGAGGGCTTTGAACCTCTTACGCCGAAAGATGCCGAGGAGCTTGCAGTCCATTTCCTCGGCGCCCGGCTCTTTGAGAAGCTCCAGGCTCAATCGGAAATTGATACCGCTTATTCGGTCGCGGGTTTTGCCCGATTCAGGCTCAGCGTGTTTCAGCAGCGGGGTTCCATTTCCATGGTTTTGCGCATCATCCCGTTCCGGGTTCCTACTCTTGAAGAGTTGAAGGTACCGCCGGTTGTCGGGGAAATTGCAATGGCGCCCCGGGGCCTGGTCCTTGTTACCGGAGTTACGGGAAGCGGTAAGTCTTCGACTCTGGCGGCAATGATCGGTCGCATCAATGAGCGCCGCTTCGGACATATTATCACTATTGAAGATCCCATCGAATTTTTACACGCCGATAAACTCTCGGCGATTAATCAGCGCGAGATCGGGGTCGACACCCCATCGTTTACCACCGCCTTCCGGGCCGCATTGCGCCAGGACCCGGATGTCATTCTCATCGGGGAGTTACGCGATACCGAAACCATGGAAATCGCTCTTCGGGCCGCTGAAACCGGACACCTGGTCGTTTCCACGGTTCACACAACCGATGCGCGGGAAACCATCGGCAGGATTATCGATATGTTTCCTCCATACGCGCAGCATCAGATCCGCCTGCAGCTGGCGGCCAACCTGCGGGCGGTTATCTCCCAGCGTCTGCTGGACCGGGCGGACGGCCAGGGGCGGGCGCTTGCGGCAGAGGTTATGGTGGTCAATGCGGCAATTCGCGATTATATCTGCCAGCCGGACAAGGTTCATGAAATCGTGGAAAATATTGCCCGGGGCAGGGAACAGTACGGGATGCAAACCTTCGATCAGGCAATAATGGATCTGCTAAAAGATCAGGTTGTCACTGAGGAGGAGGCGATACGGAATGCGACGAGTCCGAACGATTTTAAACTGAAGCTCAAATTAGGAATACGGTAAGGCAAGCAATCACCGACCAATCCATTACAGAAGTTCCGGAAAATTAACCATTTTTTTCTTGAGGTCGATCGTCCTGCCGCTAACAACGAACGTCCCGTCTCCATTTGCATGAAAAGTCCTTTTTTCCTTGCGCCCGGGACTGGTCCAGGCTTTGACGCCGTCGAGAATGAAGAGGCCGTACTTTTTTACCATTCTTATATCCGCAACCCGGCATTCTATATTATAAAGGCACTCGGCGACCAGTGGTGCGGCTACCTTTGTTGCCGGCACTTGAGTTAAACCGAATTTATCGAATTTATCAACTTCCCTGCCCGAGCAGTTCCCGATTTCAACAACCTTTGTTGCAAGATCAACGGTTGGTATGGCAATGACGCATTCCCTGGTTGTAAATAGTGGCCGGTAACTGTAATTCGCCGGGCTGACGACGCAGCCGATGAGCGCCGGCTCGAATTCAATCATCATATGCCAGCTCATGGTCATGATATTGGAACGTCCCTCATAGGAAGTCGTCAGAAGCACTACCGGGCCGGGCTCGATTAACTGGAAAATTTTGGGGAGCGGATACTCTTTCATCTTGCCCTCCTCCTGCATTACGGATTTGCGGGATATCGGAGCGATCCATCGGTGATCCGATGGGTCGGGAGAGATATTTAAAAATTAAATGACGGTCTGCGCCTTACATAAACAGCCTTAAATAGCCCCGTACCATCGTATCGCCGAACAGCACCGCCACCCACAAGCCAAGCGCCAGAAATGGCGCAAAGGGAATCCTGTGGCTTTTGTGCAGCTTTCCCAGAAGTAATGTCGCCCCGCCAACCACCGCCCCGGACAGCGATCCGAAGAATATCGTCAGCAATGCAATTTTGGCTCCCCATATAACGCCGACGGCCGCCAGGAGCTTGATATCGCCGCCGCCCATGGCATTCCCTTTTCTGAAGGCAAGCTTGCCGAGCCAGCCGATGGCCAGAAGTGTTCCGGCTCCCGTGAGGCCGCCAAGAATCGACTGAAGCGGCGGGAGGTCCCCGGGGAGGAACGAAGCCAGGAGTCCGGCAGCAAGGAGTGTAAGTGTCAACCCGTCGGGGATGATGTAATGACGGAGGTCGACGATGGTGATCGGGATCATGAGGAGAAGCGCAAAGCACTGGAGAAATAGATGTGCATCGTGACCAATGACCATCGATCGTGATGCGGCCACGGTAAACCAGAGAAGCAGGCTTGCCGCTGCCGTGAAAAATTCGACAAACGGGTAGAGGAGGGAGATCGGTTGCCCGCATCCGGCGCATTTCCCGCCAAGCATGACATAGCTGACCAGCGGAATGTTTTCCCAGGGCCTTATCGGACGGTTGCATCCCGGGCAATGGGAGGCAGGGTGAATGATCGACTCCCGCCGGGGAAGACGGTAGATCAGGACATTAAAAAAGGAGCCGGCGATGAGGCCGAAGAGAATAGCAGGCAGGGAGTTCATTACCTGACTATATCGCATTTGCCTTCGTATTGCCGCTTCTTTCCGGCAGCTCCCCGGGATTTTCCTTTTTCAGCGGATGATGCTGCATTGCCGGAACGGTATCGATTTTCAGCATTTCGCGCAGCTGCGTAAGGCCGGACATTTTAAGGCATCCCGGAAGTTTCCTGTAGGTTTGATAAACCAGGGAGTGATGCAGGGTCAGCTTGCTGATGGCGAAGGGGAACAGGGTAAAGCCGAGGCAGAGCATCCAGAAAAGCGTAAATGTTTTCAGCAGGCCGATTACCCCTCCGAGGAGGGAATCGATCCAGCCCAGTGGTGTCAGATGAATCATTTTCCTGATTAACCAGCCGATGCCGAGGACGACCAGGGCCGCCACGATAAAAAGGACTATAAAAGAAAGGGTGGATGACAATTGTCTCGGAACAAAGGTCAGATATTCCGAACCTCTGCGATAGAAGAGATAGGCCGCAAGGAAACCGGCCAGGAGTGCCAGGAGACGGAAGAGTTCGCTGACCAGGCCGCGCCGAAATCCGATTATAATGGAGATGATGCCGATTACGGCGAAGAGAATATCCAAGATATGCATGGTGGTGTCGGATTGAGGAGGAGGCCCGTTACTGCATTAGTTCAACGATCATAGCGTTTTTGATCCTGTCGCGCGGAGAAACTACAACCCACGGCCCACTCCGGCAGGTCCGGGAACTGGTTGCGGATCCTATTTCTTATTGTCGAGGATACCGACGACATGCTGATCTTCAAAAATAAACACCTTCTGACCGTCCGATTTATACGTCCATCTCTCCTGAACGGCCCAGGTTTGCCTGACCGTGTCTTTTGCCGCCGGGTCTCCGAGGAGAAACTGGACGGTCTCCTGCCGGACGCCGATCTGGAAACGGCCGCTTTCGAGGCACTCCTTATCGGTTGCCGGAAGATCGGGATGGGCCATGAGGTACTTATCGATCTGGTCGGGACTTTTCCTGACGAACTGTTTTTCTCCGCCGCACAGGCAGCACGCCAGGGCGACGAGCAGAAGACAGCTAAGGCGTTTTAGATGCATTCGCGAAGCCCTCCTCGGTAGGGTAGATCTTCACCAGCTTGTTGAGCCCGACGACGCTCAGAACATCGTTGACATATTCATTCGGGGCGATGAGGACAAGCTTGCCGCCTCTTTTTGTCGCGGCATCGTGC
>CAWDOZ010000183.1:0-19163 GCA_963803935.1 uncultured Fibrobacterota bacterium
CGGCACCCTCTGTTCCTCGCTAACGCAACGTCAAAAGATCTCAAAGCATCTTATCTAATTGATTTTTTATGTTTTTTCTACCTAATGTGAGCGTTGCGGGAGGGGAAGGCGTTTGCCAGAGGCAAACATCGCCTTCCCCTTCCGCAGGAAGGGGTGTGGCTGAAGACGCGGCTTTGCGCGGCTTCAGCCCAGGGGGAACCGCCTTCAGGCGGTTCCCCCACCAAAGGCACTTAAATTACCGGAGTCGGCAAGAACAGTTGTCCGAACGTTCTCTCCGCAAAGCTGTCTGTCATCCCCGCCACATAGTCGGTGACGATCCGCCAGAGGGGCGTTTCGTCGGTATAGTTCGTGTTTTTGATAAAATCGAAAAATATCTCCATGAGCGGCGCGTCGCGAACGATGCCCGCGACGTAAGCCCTGTTCCGGCCCCGGTCCGAGGCAACGAGCATCTTTTCGAGCTCCCGGAAGAGGAGGCCGATGAGGTTGCCCGCCTTCCTGCTTATCCGCTCCACCTCGTCGTGCTGGTAAATGGAAGCGTAGTTGAACTCCTTGAGACCGTTCATGAGCTCGAATACCTCTTCACTCATGGAAATGGCGTCGCGGTCGAGGCTGCTGGCGATGGTATCGTTGACAAAACAGCCGATGATCCGGCCGTTATCGAGGCCCAGGCCGTTGACGATGGCGGCGGGGACCCGGTCGCGGGAGGCGATGCCCGCCTTGAGGGCATCTTCGAGGTCACGGCCGAGGTAGGCGATGCGGTCCACGAGCCGCACGAGGCAGCCTTCGAGCGTTGCCGGGAAGAGGTCGCGCTCCTCGATGGCTTCGAGCTGCCGGATGTCGCGCGTCCGGTCCGGGGCGACCGAGCGCTCGAAGCTCTCGCCGCAGTGGGTCACGATGCCGTCGCGCACCTCGTAGGTCAGGTTGAGGCCGGCGCCGAAGTTGGTGAGCTTATCGACCACGCGCAGTCCGTGGACCTCGTGCTTGAAGCCGGAGGCGACGCCGCGCTCGCGCAGGAGCTCGTCGAGCGCCCGCTCCCCGGCGTGGCCGAAGGGCGGGTGGCCGAGGTCGTGGCCCTTTGCAATGGCGCTGATGAGGTCGATATTCAGGTTCAGGCAGCGGCCGATGACCGAGGCGATGGATGATACGTGGAGGACATGCTCCATGCGGGTGCAGATGTGGTCGTTGTCCGGCGAGAGGAACACCTGGGTCTTGTGTTTGAGGCGCCGGAAGGGAGGGGAGTGGAGGATCCGCGTTTCGTCCCGGGCGAATTCCAGCCTGAACGGGTCCTCCTGCATGGGAGCGCGCCGCCCGAGCGATTCGGAGCTCTTCCGGGCGAACGGGCTTAACAGTTCTTCGTTCCTGAGGAGGACGGTGCGGATTTCGAGTTCGGATTTCATGGATTACTAAAAATAGATGTTATTGCTGAGGTGGGGAAACCGGGCTTAAATCAAATGCCTTTGAGGGGGGAACCGCTAAGGCGGTTCCCCCTGGCCCAAAGCCGCGAAAGGCACGCGTCTTTGGGCACACCCCTTCCAGCGGAAGGGGAAGGCGATGTTTGCCTGAAGGCAAACGCCCTTCCCCTCCCGCAACGCCCTCTTCTGGGGTAGAAAAAACAGGGATAATGAAAACTCAAAGGATATTCTCCCTTGTCCCCCTTATTAAGGGGGCGCCGAAGGCGGGGGATCCGTAGGGGCACGGCGTGCCGTGCCCCTGCAAATGCCCCACCAATCAGGCTTTTTTAATTGTGTTTTCTACCTAATGTGAGCGTTGCGGGAGTGCGGGGGCGCCTGCTGAGCTTTAGCGAGGCAGGCATCGCCCCGCACTTCCGCAGGAAGGGGTGTGCCAAAGACCCCGCAGCCCGGCTTTGCGGGCGCGGAGGCTTTGGCCAGGGGAAACCGCCTTCAGGCGGTTTCCCCACCAAGGGCATTTGCATTAAGCTCAGGAATTCTTATTATGGTATCGAGTATTTTTATCCCGCTTTTCCAGGCATTGCACCGCTCGCCGGTCCGGGGAGCAACGTTGGAGCAATTTAAATAATTTCAATGCCGATTCGTATTTATAAGCTGAAATTTAATACTGCCTACTCTATGAATAAAAAGATCGGGAAATTTGTCACCGCGGCGGTAATTCTCCTCACCTGTTCCGCTGCGTGGTCAGCAGTCATCTATACCGGCATCAACCGTCGGGAGCTGTCCGTCGGCGACCTGGTCAATTTTACCGTCACGATCATGGCGCCAAAGGGCGCCACGGTCCAGCCGCCCGACCCCGCCTCGGCCTTCGATCCGCTCACGGTCAAAGAGTGGAATAACCGGAAAATCCTTCTTAAAACCGCCGACAGCGTGGTTTTCGAGTACCAGCTGACCACCTATAAGGCCGAGAACTGCACCATTCCGCAGCTGCCTTTCATCCTGAACACGGGGAGCGGCAGCGACACGCTTAAAACCGACAGCATCCCGCTGACCGTGATCAGCCTCTGCAAGGTCGACACCGCCGACATCATGGGTCTCAAGCCCCAACAGGTAACCGGCAAGCGTTCGCTCCTCTGGCTGTGGATTTGCCTGGGGCTTCTGGCGCTCATTGCGGCGATACTCTTTGCCCGGTCGCTCATCCATGTTTATCGCAAGGGACCTCCGCCGCCGCCGCCAAAACCGCCCTACGAGGAGGCCATCGCAGCGCTCGCAGCGCTCGATGCCAAGCAGTATCCGCTGAAGGGAATGATCCGGGAGTATGTCTTCGAGCTCTCCGAGATCCTGAAGCGGTACAGCGAACGCCGGTTCGGGGTCAATGCGGCCGAGTTTACGACCGAGGAGATGCTTGCCTGGCTCGCGGTTTCGGGGCTCGAAAAGGAGCAGCGGTATGCCATGGAGTGGTTTTACCGGGCAGCCGATCCTGTCAAGTTCGCCAAGTACCTGCCTGACCAGGGCACCGTCGACCGTTTCGGCGTGGAGGCAAGGGCGTTTGTCGAGGCGACGAAACCGGTTGTTGAGGTAAAAAAAGAAGGCGAGTCAGGGCAATCTTCGGCCTCAGGAGAGGCTTTGCCTCCTGAGGCCGCCAATAAGGCCGGCCAACTGGCCGGGCCGCCGGAAGCCGCCAATAAGACTGGGCGAATGGCCGGCGGGCAGTTGCCCGGTGGGCCTGGTGGAGAGGGGACATGAGACTCAAGGACCCGCTCTTTCTCTTACTGTTGCTGTTTGCGATTCCCATGGTATGGGTGTACATCCGCCGGGAGCGGCGATCGCAGGCCGCAGTACGGTTTTCCGATCTGTCGGTGATCCGCAAGCTTCCCCGGCCGGCGATCATCCAGTGGCGACACTGTATTATCGTGCTGCGGGTTGCGGCGCTCATCCTTTTGACCATTGCGCTGGCGCGGCCGCAGAAGGGGCGTTCGGGATCCGAGGTGACCACCGAGGGGGTGGACATCATGCTCATCCTCGATATTTCGAACAGCATGCACTGCCTCGATTTCATGCCGGATAACCGCATAACCATGGCGAAGAAGGTCATGCAGGAGTTCATTGCGAAGCGGCCGAATGACCGGATAGGGCTCGTGGTTTTCGGTGCCCGGGCGTATACCAAGTGCCCGTTGACGCTCGACCATGATGTGCTGAACCGGCTGGTGAACGACATCGATTTTGCCGAATTCAGCGACCAGACCGCCATCGGCACGGCGATCGCCACCGCGGCGAACCGGCTGGTGAACTCTACTGCAAAGAGCAAGGTCATCATCCTGGCGACCGACGGCGACAACAATGCCGGGGAGATATCGCCGCTCACCGCGGCCACTGCGGCGAAGGAACTCGGGATCAAGATTTACGCGGTAGGGATAGGCAGGCCGGGCGAGGTTCCCATGCCGATGATGGATCCCGCCACCGGGCAGCTGGTCAGCCAGACGACGATGGTCGAGTCGGACCTCAACGAACAGCTGCTGGCGAATATCGCCGACATCACCGGCGGGAAGTCCTTCCGCGCGACCGATGCGAACAAGTTCCACGCGATCTACAACCAGATAGACAAGATGGAAAAAACGGTCATCAAGACGAAGGTGTATTCGACCTTCGACGAGAAATTCTATGCCTGGCTCTGGGCCGGATTCATCCTGATCCTCCTGGAATTCCTGCTTCGGTACACCCGTTTCAGGAGGATTCCGTAAATGATCTTCGGTAATCCCTCGTATTTCCTCCTGCTCCTGCTGATCCCGGTGTTTATCGGCCTCTTCATGTGGACGCACCAGCGCCGGAGGGCCGCGCTCGCCCGATTCGGGGATATCAAGCTGGTCGACAAGCTGACTTCCGGCTACTCGTTTTCGCGGCTGGTAATCAAGTGGACCCTGTTCATAGCCTTTTTCTGCTTCCTCGTGTTTGCCCTGGTGCTGCCGCGCTTCGGCGTGAAGATGGAGCTTTTCGAGCGCCGTGGGGTCGATATCATGGTGGCGCTCGATATTTCGGAGAGCATGCTCGCCGAGGACATCGCGCCGAGCAGGCTCGAACGCGCCAAGTTTGAAATAGGGAAATTTCTCGATTTATTGAACGGGGACCGGTTCGGGCTCATCGTGTTTGCGGGCGAGAGCTTCGTGCAGTGCCCGCCGACGCTCGATTACGGGGCGGCGAAGATGTTCCTCGATGTGGTCAATACCGGCTGGGTCCAGATCCAGGGAACCGCCATTGCCGACGCTATCAAGCAGGCATGTGCGGCATTCCGTTCGAGCGAGCATAAGTATAAGGTGCTTATCCTGATCTCCGACGGCGAGGACAACGAGGGCGATGTCGAGGAGGCTGCACGGGCCGCTGCGGCCGAAGGGGTGGTTATTTATACGATAGGCGTCGGGTCCGAGGAGGGCGTGCCGATCCCGGTATCCAAGGGCGGCGGCACGGTAGTCTACAAGAAGGACCGGCAGGGTAATCTTGTCATGACGCGGCTCGATCCGGTCACCCTCGAAAAAATCGCCATCGCCGGGCACGGGAAATATTTTCATGCGGGAACCGATCTCGATTTGAGCCGCATCCTTGCGGAAATCGAAAAGATGGACAAGAAAGAGCTCACCGCCTCGCGGCTCAACTCATTTGAAGACCGCTACCAGATTTTCCTTTTCATTGCCATCGTGCTCCTCCTTGTCGAGTTTTTCGTACCCGACCGGGTCAGGAGGAAAGAGGTATGGAAGGGGAGGTTTGAATGAGCGTACTTATGAACAAGAGCGAACTGCCCTGCCGACCCGTCGGACGAGTCCGGCTCGTCCGACCGGTTTTGCCGGCGGCACTTATTCTTGCAATTGCCGCCATTTCTTTCGCCGATGAGATATACAACAAAAACTCGAAGGGAAACGAATTTTACAAGAAGGGGCAGTACGACTCGGCCTTCCAGCAGTACAACCAGGCGCTCCTGACCGCGCCGGGCGATACCCTGCTCCGCATGAATAAGGGCTCGGCCCTCTACCATCTCGGGCGGTTCGACGAGGCTGAAAGCACCTATGCGGGGGCAACGGCCCTGAAGAACAAGCGGGAGCAGGCCGACGCGCACTACAACCTCGGCAATATCCTGTTCAAGGAGGGCGACCAGCTGATGCAGAGCGGCGGCCAGGGGGCCGACGAAAAGTACAAGGCCGCGCTGCAGCACTATATCTCCGCGCTCGACCTGAAACCGAACAACCGGGATGCCAAGTATAACCTCGAATTGACACAGCGCAGAATAAAACTGCAGCAGCAGCAACAGAAACAGCAGGATCAGAATAAGAACAACCAGAACAACAAGGACCAGAACAAGAAAGATCAGAATAAGCAGGATCAAAACAAGAAGGACCAGAACAACAAGGATCAGAATAAGAAGGACCAGAATAAGCAGGACCAGAATAAAAAGGACCAGGACAAACAGAATCAGGACCAGAACAAGCAGGACCAGGACCGGAATGCGCAGAATAACCAGACGCCGCCTCCCAATGAAAATAAAGAGGACATGAAGAAGCAGGAGGCGAAACGGCTGATCGCGCAGTACGCGGATGATGCCGATTCGCTCAACAAACCGCCGAAGAAAAAGGCCGGACTCATGACCCGCAGGCCTGAAAAGGACTGGTAACATGACCGCACCGGCTTTCAGCTTTGTCGAATGGACGCGGGGGGAGTGGACCCTGCGCGGGGCAACGCTTTCGCTGCCGGTCGAAGCGGGCTCCAACCCGTGGTGCATCTTCAGCCACGGCTTTACCGGGCACCACCTCGGCCCGGGCTATCTCTTTGTCCGCATGAGCCGCGAACTTGCTGCGGCGGGCATATCGTCGCTCAGGTTCGATTACGGCGGCTGCGGCAACAGCGACGGTCTTTTCCGGGAGATGACTATTGCCACCATGAGAGCCGACCTGCTCTCGGCCGTTGCGCTGGTGCGAAGCCGGTTTCACCCCTCGGCGATCGTTTTTATCGGGCACAGCATGGGCGGCATGATTGCCGCGCTCGCCGCAGACGCGGTCGAGGGCATGGTGCTCCTGTCGCCGATTGCCGAACCGAAAGGGCTCATGGAACGGCGGAAGGCGATGCTGGAATGCGGCCCGAATAAGCAGGGCTTTTACGAAAACGGCCCGCATGAGCTCAGCCCGCAGTTCCTCGACGGGCTCTGCGACAACGATCCCGCCGAGCGGCTGGCCGGATCGTTCAAGGGGAAGTTCCTGCTCATGCAGGGGGACAGCGACAAATCGATTGCCGTCGCCGAGTCCGACCGCTACGCCCGCGCGGCGCGAGGGGCGAACATCGAAACGACGGTCCACGTTCTCCGGGATGCCGACCACAGCTACTCGACCGTTGCGCATACCGCGACGGTCTGTTCCACGGTCACCTCATGGGTAAAGGAGCGCTTCGTATGAAGATGCATCTGGCTTGCGGGGTGGTTCTGGCATATGTACTGGCAACGCTCGGTGCCGCCCGGTTTACGGCCAGCACCGACCATACGAACGTCGCTCCCGGCGAGCAGGTACAGATCACGGCGGAGCTTGTGGCCGACAAGGAGATCAAGGGAATTTCGCCTCCTGCGGTGGCCGCAAACGACGCCTTCACCGTTGCCCATGTCCAGCAAAGCCAGTCCCAGAGCTCTTCAATCCAGATCATCAACGGCCATATGTCGCAGAATACCGAGATCCATTACGTTTTCTACTACATCATCATTCCGCAGAAGAAGGGCCCCTTTACTTTTCCCGCACTCCAGGTGACCGTCGACAATGCCCCCTGTTCGACCGAACCGATCCCCTTCAACGTTGCTGCCGCAGCCGGACAGGCGGCGGCGGGGAAGAGTGCCGATGTCCGCGTCATGCTTCAGCTCAGCAAGTCGACGCTCTACGTGGGCGAGCAGGCGGTGCTGACCTTTACGGTGGCGCTGCGCGCCAATGCGCCGATCCAGCAGGACCAGCGCTGGAGTCCGGAGTCGCTGGAGAAATCCTTTTCAAAGGGTTTTTCGCTCACGCCGCTCTTTACCAACCATTTCACCCAGGGTTCCGAGCGCATCGGCGGCGACATGTACACAACCCTCAGCCTCCGCTTTGCGATCATTCCCCTGGCTGCCGGGACGACCGCCATCGATCCGGTTCCGTTTTCGTATGTCGAGCTGCACCAGATGCGCTCCTCCTCGAACGACCCGTTCGCTGCCTTTTTCGGCGGGATGCAGGTGCAGCAGGTGCAGCGCACCGCCTATTCCAACCAGCTGTCGATCCATGCCCGGGAGCTTCCGCCGCCTCCGGCAGGGTTTACCGGCGCAATAGGCCGGGTGAGCCTCACCGCCTCGGTCACCCCGGATGTGGTGCCTTCGGGTGAAGCGGCGACGCTCAACATCCTCGAAGGTGCGGCGACCAGGCCGGGCAACGTGGCCGACCTGCCGCTGCCCAAACTTGCCGGATGCGAAATATTCGCCCCTGAAAAGCATGTGCAGGTCGATACAACCCCCGAGGGCGTCGCCACCCGCAAGGGGTACAAATTCCTCCTGATTCCGTCCAATGAGGGCAAACTTGACATACCTCCGATCGCGGTCACCTATTTCGATCCGGCCGAAGGGGCCTATAAAACCACCGCCACCGGGCCGATTTCCCTTACCGTGACGCCGGGGAAGGGCGGTTCGAAGCCGCAGACCCGGTATCTCACGCAGGAGGAGATCCATGAGCTCGGCACCGATATCCGGTATATCAAGACCGATGCCGCGCTCCGGAATGTTCCCGAAAAGCCGTACCGCGAGCCGCTCTACCTGCTCCTGTACCCGCTGCCGTTCCTGCTGTTTTTTATTTCGTTCCTCTACAAGGTGCAATCGGTCCGGCACGAAACCAACGCCGCCTTCTATGTGCGGGCCAGGGCTCTCAAGGCCGCCCGGAAGGTGTTCGACGGGCTGCGCCGCAAGGGATCGACCCTGTCCTCGGAGCGGTTTCTCGGGCAGATTGCCGAGACCATCGAGCGCTACATCTCCCAGAAGTTCGGCTTTGCCGCCACGGGCCGGACGCTCGAGGAACTCAAGGGCGAGCTGCTGATGCGCAATGCCGACGAGACGATCGTGAACAACCTCACGAAATTCATCGAACTCCTCGACTCCTACCGGTTCGGCCAGGTGTCGTTTGACGAGCAGTCGCGCTCGGCGGTGCTCGAAAAGGCGATCGCGTTTGCGGCAAGCCTGGAGAAGGGCGCAAAGAAGGGAAAAACGTTGACCCGTTTGCCGATCCTCACGGCTCTTTGTTACCTTTTTCTTTTCACGGCATCGGGCTTTGCTGCGCCGGTCAATCTCTGGTTCGAGCAGGCGAACAAATTTTACACCGCCCAGCAGTACGACAGCGCGGTTACCTATTACGATAAAATCGTCTCCTCGGGCATGACCTCGCCGGTGGTCTATTTCAACCTCGGCAATGCCTATTACCGGCTGAGAAAGCTCGGCATGAGCCGCCTGTCCTACGAAAAAGCCGCCCGGCTCGACCCGGCCGATGCCGACATTGCGGCCAATATAAAATTCCTCGAATCAAATCTCGTCGACCGCATCGACGAGCCCCAGCGCGGGTTTATCGAGGCGGTTTTCGAGCGGCTCCATCACATCATGCCGCTGCGCGTCCAGCTCTGGTTCTGCCTGACGCTGCTCTTCAGTATCTCCGTCCTCTGCTCGGCGGCACTCTACGCATCTGGCAACCGGCGGCTCTGGCTGGTCTACGCCTCGGTTCTTATAGGCCTCATCCTCGCGGCTTCCGGGACCTCTATGGTGGTGAAAATCGCCAATGCCGAATCGAGCTCCTTCGCCATCCTGCTCGATCCGTCGACCGACGCGCGCAACGAGCCCGAAGGCGCGAAGATTCTCTTTACCGCCCACGAGGGAACGAAGTTCCAGATCAGGAAGACGGTGGAGGGGTGGTCGCTGGTAAGTTTGCCCAGCGGTGCGGCGGGGTGGGTAGAGAATAAGTCTTTAGGAAAGATATAAAAGCCTTTGGTGGGGAAACCGCTATGGCGGTTTCCCCTGGCCAAAGCCTCCGCGCCCGCAAAGCCGGGCTGCGGGGTCTTTGGCACACCCCTTCCTGCGGAAGTGGGCGGCTATGCTTGCGTTCCGCAAGCGCTCGCCCACTCCCGCAACGCTCACATTAGGTAGAAAACACATAAAAGATTTTGTAAATTTTTAAGGAGTTCACCATGTTGAACCCCTCTTTTGATGTTGCGTTAGCGAGGACAGAGGGTGCCGGGGTAAACGAAGTGACCCCGGCAGTATTTGAAGACCCAGGCGAAGCCGCAGGGCTTCAAACACCGGCTCGGCTCTGCCGAGAGCCCGGCGGAGGCGCGCCGTTGGGGTGCCCTTCAGGGCACCCTAACGGAACGCCCAGCATTTGACTTTGATTCTGCATTTATTATTTATTAACAACTGCTAATAATTCCACCGCTTCCTTCTTTCCCAATGCCGCGGCCTTTTGCAAACATACCGTTGCCCGTGCCCGGTCGTTGAGCTTCTTGAATGTCAGCCCGGCATAGTACCACCCGTCCCGATACCCGGGAGCGCGGGTGAGAAGCACCGACAGCACCGCCGCCGCATCGCTGTACCGGCCCTGCTCGAAATGCGTGACGCCGCGCTCGTAAAAAACCGGAAGGAACGAGGTGTCCATGGCGTGGGCGGCTGACAGGTCGGTAAGCGACCGGTCGAAGTCGCCCATCTTCCGTTCCGCAATCGCCCTGTTTACAAGAGCCTGGATGTCGTTCGGATCGAGTTCAAGGGCGCGGTTGAGGGCCGCGATCGCCGCCGGGTAGGCTCCCCGGTCCTTCTCCATGATCCCCTGGTTGGTATAGGCGTCAGGCGCCTTCGGGTCTATGCGGATGGCGAGGCCGAAGTCGCGCTGCGCCGCATTATAATCGGCCAGGCGGCTCTCGGCAATGGCGCGGCCGTTAAGGGCGGGATAGCATCCGGGATTCACGCCGAGGGCGGCCGAAAAAGCGTCGGATGCAGCGGAGAAATCCTCGGCCATGAGCGCGGTCATGCCTTTCCCGAGGAGAAGATCGATATTCCGGGGCTCCAGCCGGAGGGCCGCGGTATAGTCATCGAGCGACGGCCCGAGCGCGCCGGTCTGTCGCCGGAGCTCGGCGCGGTTTTTCAGGGCAATGAGGAAATCGGGACGGCACATGATTGCGGAGTCGTAATCGGCAAGCGCGGCGGGAAGTGCCCCGAGCTCCTTTTCGATGTTGCCGCGGTTGTTGTACGCCATTTCGGTATTGGAAAAACGCGAGCGCAGTGCGATCGCCGCGTTGCAATCGGCAAGCGCGGTCCGGTAATCCTTGACCGGGCCGGAGCAGAGGGCGATTGCCCGGTTGAGGTAGCCCATATCCGACCCCGGCGCCCTGGCGATCACTTCGGTCCACAGGGTCTGGTTGCTTTTCCAGATGCGGCTCTGGATCATGGTGGAAACGGTCAGGAACACGACGATCAGCGGCGCGGCGACATAGAGGATAGCTTTGAACCGCCGGTACTTGATAACCAGGAACCCGGCGCAGCACCACACGCCGAGACAGGGGATATACGCATAGCGGTCCGCGGTAATCTGCTTGCCGACCGGTACAAACTGCAGGGAGAGTGCAATGGGAATGGAATAGAGGAGCACGAGAAATATGAACTGCCGGGAGTCTTTTATGAGCCGCCAAAGCAGGATTCCGGCTCCGGCTAAAAGCAGCGGCGCGGCGTAGTAGATGAGCGGCAGGGCGTCGCCGGTTTTGACCGGGAAGGGGTAGAATGGCGAAAGGGAAATGGGGAACAGCGACTTGAACGGGTAGAAGCAGTAGGAGTAGCACACCATGAAAAAACGGTCGATCGGGGAGTAGATCGTCGAGAGATCGGCGATATAGCCTCCTGAACCGCGAATTTTAAGGGCCGCTATTGCGCCGATGAGCGCGAGCGCAAAGTACGGGATCTTCTCCAGAAAGAGCGGGAGCCGAAGCGGTCGTTTGAGAAAGTAATCAACGGCAAAAAGGATCGCCGGCAGCGCCATGGCTGCGGATTTGGCAAGGAGTGATAGCGCGAACAGGGCAACCGACAGGGCATAAAAGCCCGGCCGACGCTCCCTGCCTGCTTTGACGTAGTGGATATAGGCGGCGACGGACAGCAGGAAGAGCGAGCCGTACAGGACCGAACTGCGGCACGAGAGCCAGGCCACCGACTCGACGTTGAGGGGGTGGATGCCGAAAAGGAGCGCGGCGACCAGGCCGATCCTGCGATCGCCCCAGAGAAGCGTCACCAGATAAAATACGAGCGCCACATTCAGCAGGTGAAACAGGATATTGACAGCATGGTACCCGGCAGGCGAGAGGCCCCATACGGCATATTCGACGGCGTAGCACAGGGTCGTGAGCGGCTGGTACATGGCGGCGACCGCGGAGGTGAAAATAGCCTGGATATTCGCGGGCGACAGCGACCGTATGAGCGGGTTTTCGGTTATCTGGAGCGGATCGTCGTAGACAAATCCGTGACCGAGCGTCGGCGCGTAGGCAATGGCGCAAAGGAGCAGTATTCCCCCGAGAAGCAGCCGGGCAGTACGGGCGGGGAAGGAGGGGGGCAGGGGAGGAAGCGGATGCGGCAGGGTGGTGCGGTGCTGCGCATGACCATGCTTATGGGATGATGACATTGCGGCATGACCTCACATTGGAAATCATCGAAGGGAGTGATCGTCCGGTCAACCCGGCTATGCCTTATCGGTAAACCTTTTTTCCACCTCTTCGCAGATAGTTTAAAATATATCTGCCCGCGGGAAAGCAGGAAAAATTCAGGATGAGCGGTAATTTCGGCAGGTCCTGCGGATCAGGGTCAATGGGGACCTCTCTCTGCAGGGAGTTCCGGGGGTAATTGAACGAAATCACCGGCCGGGAGGTCGGCGGCATTTGCCCTGTACAACGACTCGATGATATTGAAGGCCGGAGAGGGCGGATGGGTATACCTGAATATCCATGATACCGCAGCATAGCCCAGGCAGTTCTGCCGGAAGCGCAGTGCAGCGTCGTGCCAGTTCCGCGTCATGCCGACATCTTCGACCTCCAGCTGGTCCCTGCCTGTATGAAACGCCTGTGTATAGACGAAATTAAAGCCGTTCGCCGCAAAGGCCGAAAAGGTCGCCGCCGCATCGTAATGGCCGGACGAGTCGGGACCGGCGCACTCCTGGAAGGTCCAGGGCATGAGAATGACGTTCCGGCGGAACCTGGCGCGGGCTGAGTCGTCGGGAAGGCCGGGAAGGGATAGAATGCCGGGAGCAGTTCTCACGGTATCGTTTTTCCACGTGATGACGGTCTGGTAGAAATACATGGGATCCCACATGTCGGCAAAGATCATGAGCTTCGTTTTGGTGCCGAAGACCTTCTGGACCTGGTTCATTCGCCGGAATACCTCGCCGACGACAAGACTCTGAACGGCCTCCGATTTTGAACCATTGAAGCGGTTGATAAAATTGCAGTCGATAGCGCACGTCTCAGTAGCCGTTTTAATGTCCCAGGACTGCCGTTCACCGCAGTAGGGAGAGCTCATCCCCTTGCCGGTCTTGCAGCTTCCGATAATCAGCCGGTTGTAGTAGGTCGGCTCATTATGGCCAACATGAAAAAATTCGAGAGGATAGCTTACCGCCGCCTGCTTGAAGGCATCGCGGAGAGCTTCGCAAAGCTCGACGAAGGTCCAGTCGATTCCGGTGGGGTCGTTTGCAAACGATGGACATCCATACTTTCCATCAAGTGCACGGAACCGAACCATCCTGATATTGGGATTCCACAGCCGTGCATTGTTCCAGTGATCGGAGTGTGCATCTCCCATATGTATTTCAGGGATCAGCCGGAGACCGAAGGCATCTGCCCGCTGAAGCGCCCGCGTAAAATTGCTTTTAATGACGATGTAATCGTCCGTGTCGCCGGGCTGCAGGTAAAAAGGCGTTAGAATGTAGTTGTACTGCGCGTTTTTTGCCCTGATGAGGAAGCTGTCCGCTTCACCGCGGCCGAGGGCGTCGCCGCGCTGGAAATAGGCGATCCGGATTGAATTATAGGTCATTGCATTCCAGGAGGCGGCATGGACCCTGGTAATGCATGTAAAGGCAAGTGCTAAAATTACAAATAGCTTATACCGACACATGGAATGCTCCTTTTCAGCGGGTTGTGAAATAAAATACCATTCCGGGTGGCGATTGGGGCAGGGGAGTGAAGATTATATTATGCGGGGTAATGCTCAGATAGAGAATCTTAGCTTACATCAAAGGCCTTTGGTGGGGGAACCATTAAAAAATGGTTCCCCCTGGCCTGAAGCCGCGAAAGGCACGCGTCTTCAGGCACACCCCTTCCTTCGGAAGTGGGCGGCTGTGCTTGCGTTCCGCAAGCGCTCGCCCACTCCCGCAACGCTCACATTAGGTAGAAAACACATAAAAGAATTTGTAAATTCGTAGGGGTTCACCATGTTGAACCCTTCTTTTGACGTTGCGTTAGCGAGGACAGAGGGTGCCGGGGTAAACGAAGTGACCCCGGCAGTGTTTCCAGACCAAGGCGAAGCCGCAGGGCTGGAAATACCGGCTCGGCTCTGCCGAGAGCCCGGCGGAGGCGCGCCTGAGGGCACCCTTCAGGGTGTCATCCGGAACGCCCGGAAGTTGACGTTGATTTTGAATTTGTATTTGTAATCCAATCTATTTCTCCCCAGCCTCAATCTCCGCAAGTCTCGCCTTCGCTTCCCGCTTCCCGATACCCTTGACTGCCAGGATATTTGCAAGCGTCGCTTTCCGCACCTTCAGCCTGCCCTGCTTATGCTCCATAACAAAAACATTCTGCCTCGAAATGCCAAGGAGTTTCGCGAAGTCATCCTGGGAAAGGCCAAGCTTTTCCCGAAGTGCCCGGATACTTCTGGCTGTTATCCTTAGGGTACCTGCCGATTCCGGTGATACGCCGGGGAGTTCCAGTGCAAGGTTTTTGCGTGGCCCTGAATGCCTTATGGTACCAGACTCAAGTGCCGCTATTCTTTTTTTAAGTTCTGCAATGGTCTTTTTAAGGGCAACATTTGAACGGTGAACCGGGGTAATGGAAAGTTTGATTTCCCTGCGGCTGACCCTGGCTATTTCAGCCTTGAGCGATTGGGCGAGGTTCGGCATGAGGGACACCCTTTCTTTGGTATAAGATAAATATAGAAGCAAAATTTCGTTTAGTTGATGAACTGCATGTTAATTATATAATTTACGACGGCACCTGAAATCAAGAAATAATATAGTGCCGGATTATTTTACGGGGGACCGGGCTTAATTCAAATGCCTTTGGTGGGGGAACCGCCTATGGCGGTTCCCCCTGGTCGGAGCCGCGCAAAGCCGCGTCTCCGACACACCCCTTCCTGCGGGAATGCGCGGCTATGTCTGCCTTCGGCAGACGCTCGCGCACCCCCGCAACGCCTCCAATAGGTAGAAAAAATATAAAAAGAATTTGTAAACACAAACCGGACACCTTTTTTGTCTGCCCCCTGTCACCTAACGGATTGGTCGGGCGCTCGGCGGCAGTAATCAAAAAATGAAACTATCCATCACTCACATTATTATTTTACTATGGAAGCACTTCCCTTGATAAAGGTCGAAAGGAGATGATGGCATTGCAGAGAATAACCGGAAATCTCAAGCAACCAGGCCGGAATTCTCCCCTGGTGATTTCGTTGCCGGCACTGAAGTTCGGGGAAGACCGGGGTTTTGAGGATGAACTGCACCACAGGGTTACGGAGTACTTCGATACCGCGAAAATACCCCGCACGGCGACCGTGGCTGTTTACGTAAAGGCAATAGCAGTCCTGCTGCTTTTTATAACCTGCTATGTATTGTTGCTGGTCGTGGCAAGGTCCCCGGTCCAGGGAGTTCTCCTGTCGGTTCTCCTGGGGTTTGCACTGGTGGAGATCGGCGTGAATATGCAGCATGACGGTTCCCACAAAGCCTTCTCCGGGCATACCTGGATCAACCGGGTCATGGCGCTCACCGCGGACCTCATCGGCGCCGGATCGTACTTCTGGCAGTGGAAACACAACCGGTTTCACCACACCTTCACCAATATCTATCGCTTCGACACCGACATCGACCTCGGCTTCCTCGCGCGCATCGCCCCATCGGCCAGGCACCGCTGGTACCACAAGTGGCAGCATTGGTATATCTGGTTTTTCTATTGTTTTATGGTAATCAAATGGCAGCTTTTCGACGATTTCCTGAACCTGCTCCGCGGGCGGCTCGGCAATCACAGAATCCCGCGGCCCCGAGGGGGCGAGCTCCTGGTATTTGTTGCCGGGAAAGCGGTTTTTCTCTCGCTGGCTTTCGGTATCCCGCTGCTCTTCCATCCAGTGGGTAAGGTGCTCTTCTGCTATGTGCTCGCCATGATGGTCGCCGGGATCACGCTGAGCCTCATATTTATCCTGCCGCATGCCGTCGGCGAATCGGAATTCCCGGTACCGGATAAGCTTTCCGGCAGGATGGAACAACCGCGGGCGGTGCACCAGGTCCGCGTGACGGTTGATTTTATGCGGCATAACGAAATTGTAACCTGGCTGGTCGGCGGGCTTAACTTCCACCGGGAACACCACCTTTTTCCCGGCGTCAGCCATGCCCATTACAAGAAGATTTACCCGATTGTCGATGACGTGTGCGAGAAATACGGAATCCCGCATGTAGAGCATAAATCGTATTTTATAGGGTTACGGTCGCATTATCGGTGGATGAAGACAATGGGGAAGGAGATTTGAAGTAAAATAAGTCATTTATGTGGTGGGGGAAGCGGGTTTAGTGCTAACGCCTCTGGTGGGGGATGAGACGTACTCCTGATTTTGGACACTCCAAGAACCAAACATATTTTTCACCAATATTCTTGGAGGTGTCTTTATGGGTTCAGAAAGAAAGAAATATGACAGTACGTTCAAGCGAGAGTCTGTGCACTTAGCAGACTCTTCAGAGAAGACCGACCGGCAGATTGAGATAGATCTCGGTCTGTACCAGGGGGCGATACGGCACTGGCGTGAGGAGCTGCAGGCAGATCCTGAAAGCGCCTTTCCCGGTACGGGACACTTAAAGCCGTTCGAAGAAGAGTTCCGTCGCCTGAAGCGGGAAAACGCCGTGCTTCGGGAAGAACGAGACATTTTAAAAAAAGCAGTAGCCATCTTTTCGAAAACACCGAAAACTTCTACGGATTTATGAAAGAGCACAGCTCCGAGTTTTCGATGGAGAAGATGGCACGATTGTTCAAGGTTTCGCGGAGCGGGTATTACAATTGGCAAGGCCGAGCTGAGAGCAAAAGGATGAAGGATCGGCGCTTGTTCGACATAGAGGTAAAGGCGGCGTTTGCAAGCGGCCAAGGCCATTATGGACGCGATCGGGTCATTATAGAACTTGGTCATCGTGGTCGGAAAGCGAGTCGGAAGCGTGTGGGGGCCAGTATGGACCGGCAGAAGCTGCGGTCCAAGCCGAAGCGCCGGTTCCGGGTGACAACAGACTCTAAGCATGCCTTGCCGGTTGCGCAAAACCTGCTTAATCGTAATTTTTCGGCAACCGCACCGAACCAGGTATGGGTAAGTGATATCACCTACCTGCCCAGTCGTTCCGGATGGCTTTATTTGACGGTGTTTATAGACCTTTATTCTCGTATGGTAGTCGGATGGGCGGTGAACAATTCGCTGAGTCATGAAGGGGTTCTGAGGGCCTTGTATCGAGCGATATGGCGACGAAGGCCACCAAAGGGGCTTATGATCCACTCTGATCGGGGAGTGCAGTACTGCTGTGAAGCATTTCGGAATGTGATCGCGAAATATCATTTTATTCAGAGCATGAGTCGAAAGGGAAATTGTTGGGATAATGCTGTCTCCGAATCGTTCTTTGGAAATTTAAAAACCGAATGGCTGTCGGAAAATGACCTTTACAACCAAGCTCAAACGGAGAGTTCACTTTTTAACCATATCGATCTGTTCTACAACGGACAACGGATACATACCACGGTTGGCATGCCTCCGATCATGTTCGAGAAAAGATCAAAGGCTAAGTATGCTTAACGGAGTGTCCATTTTTAGGTACCCGGCTCATTTTGCCTTGGTTTTTAAAAGGCCAGAAAAGGGATTAAGAGGACCTGTAGCGTAGCTGAAAGCCATCTACAGTCAGTTATCCAGGGACTGGTTACCCTCACGGTATTGTATTCAGATGTTATCCGCCAGTTATAAGAGCCACCCTCCGCAAGTATAAAATGCATCGAATCGGGACATTTATTTTGCCTTGGTTTTTAAAAGGCCAGAAAAGGGATTAAGAGGACCTGTAGCGTAGCTGAAAGCCATCTACAGTCAGTTATCCAGGGACTGGTTACCCTCACGGTATTGTATTCAGATGTTATCCGCCATTAATCACGGGTGCAGGAATTTGATTCCATACAACGCTCAACGCGGTCTTCATCCGACTTCGTCCTCCGCTTCCCCTTTCTGGTGATTATGCTGCTTTGAGAAATTTCTCTCTTTGAAGCTTTGGTTCGATTTTCACCATCAGTTCCCAAAGAAACCCGCAAAGCTCACGCGCAATAGCGCATCGGATTTTATTTGCATGCTTCTTGTTTTCTCGCATTGATCGATACCGGCCAAACATTCTTGTTTGCATGCGGGATATGAACTCTTTTACTGGCTCATCAAACTTATTCAGCTCTGCTTGCGAATATTGCGCCCGGGCATCGCGATATACTTTTGCAGCACCAACCAGAGCAAGGCGCAAATGCTTGTTGCCGGCTTTGGTTATACCCAATATAGGGTCCGATTTACTTGATTGATGTTTTCCAGGAACAAGCCCGGTAAATTTCATCATTGCCTTGGGATGCCCAAAGCGTGTCAGCTCCCCTGCTTCAAGAACCAATGTCATTGAATTGACCCGACCGAATCCCGGCAAGATCCCATAGAGTGATTTCTTCCAGTTCAGTAGCCGGTCTTCCTCAAATGCCTTGTCTAAAGTGGAATCAACCCGTTTAAGCCGTTCCTCTTCCGCATTCAGTTCCTCTAATTTCATATCCAGATAATTCCGGAGTATTGAATCAATTTCAACGGTTTTTAACCATTTTTTATGGGCAACTGTCCAGTTTCTTTTGGTCAGAGTGAACGACAGCCCATGCCGCTTTGTGAAAGATACGATGGTCTGCTTATGCTCGGTTGTCTTACACACTATGTTATAGCGATACCGCATAAACTCTCGAAGATATTCTGTTTTTTCATCCGGGACTCTCACATAGGTCATCAATCCGCCCAGATGATACTCAAGATTTCGGACACAGTCATTTCGGTCCGTTTTCTCTACCTTCTTCTTTCGATTCTCAGGCAGGGACGATGGCGCAATAATTTGGCATGGGTACCCAGCCTTGGTAAATAGTCGGTAGGGGTGATATCCCTGGTTTCCTGCCTCATATAAGATCTCGCATCTACCCCGTATTTTCAATTTCTCAATAGCCCTCAGTACTGTTTCTGCTCCACCTAAGATATTATGATCAATACAAATATCTCCGGTCAGAACATTAACCCCCAGAGCATAGGTCGAGGCATCATGCATATCCAGGGAAATAATAATTGGAACTTCTTGCGCTATCCGGTACCGCTGAGCAATATTAAGTGATCCAGCTGCCATATAGGGCCTCCTTAGAATGGTTGGTGTTTCGTTGGCAAACAAAACCCAAAATACTATCTCTAAGAGAGGCTCTTATAATATCACGGGAGTG
>CAWDOZ010000184.1:0-60542 GCA_963803935.1 uncultured Fibrobacterota bacterium
GGTCGCCGGTCTGGAACTTTACGACCATTATCGACACCCCGGCGGTCCCGGTGCTCGCGTCGCCGTCGAACGGCGCGGTCAACCAGCTGGCATCGCTCACACTTACCTGGGGCACGGTAACCGGCGCGGTTTCGTACGCGGTACAGGTGTCGACCGGTTCGGCCTTCGGCTCTACCGTCGTGAGCCAGGCCGGTTTGACTACCGCGAAAGAGGCGGTGTCCGGCCTCGCGACCGGGACCGGGTTCTACTGGCAGGTGAGCGCAACCAACGTCGGCGGCACGAGTGCATGGTCAACAAACTGGAGTTTTACGACCATCGCCATTCCGGCCGCCCCGGTGACCTCACTGCCGTCGACGGGTTCCCCGGACCAGTCGACCGGGCTCGTCTTTGACTGGACCGCATCCCCGGGCGCCGCTTCCTACGGTTTCCAGCTCTCGACAGTTGCGACCTTTGCCTCCACGGTTATCAACCAGAAAGGCTTGACTTCAGCAACGACATCCGCGACAGGACTTGCCTGGAATACCGGCTATTACTGGCGCGTCAATGCAACGAATGCGGGCGGAACCTCGGCCTGGTCGGACACGGCAACCTTGACGACCATCGTCGCGACACCGGTCGCTCCTGCCCTTGCCCTGCCGACCAATGCCGCCGGTAATCAGCCGACGACCGTTACCCTGAGCTGGAGCACGGTGCCCAACGCGGTAACCTACGGTTTTGAGGTAGCAACCGCCTCGACCTTTGCGAGCACCGTCTACTTTCTGCCCGGAACGATGGCAACCGACACAACCGTCAGCGGCCTTGCCAACAGCACGAAATACTACTGGCGTGCAAACGCCGGGGACGTGAACGGCAATAGCGCCTGGTCGTCGGTCTGGAACTTTACGACCATCATCGACACCCCGGCGGTTCCGGTGCTCGCGACACCGTCGAACGGGGCGGTCAACCAGCTGGCATCGCTCACGCTTACCTGGGGCACGGTAACCGGCGCGGTTTCGTACGCGGTACAGGTGTCGACCGGTTCGGCCTTCGGCTCGACCGTAGTGAGCCAGACCGGTTTGACCACCGCGAAAGAGGCGGTGTCCGGCCTTGCGACCGGTACGGGGTACTACTGGCAGGTCAATGCCACCAACGTCGGCGGCACGAGTAAATGGTCGACCGGCTGGAGTTTCACGACCATCGCCATTCCGGCCGCTCCGGTGACCTCCTCCCCCTCTGCAGGAGCCATCGACCAGCCGACGAGCCTGACCCTGAGCTGGGGTTCGACCGCCGGAGCCGCCTCCTATGCGGTCCAGCTTTCCACGGTCTCCACCTTCGCGACAACGGTCGTGAGCCAGAGCGCCCTCACCGTCACTTCGCGGGTGACAACCGGCCTCGCGTACAATACCGGCTATTACTGGCGGGCCAATGCAACCAACGCGGGCGGCACCTCGCCCTGGTCGGACACGGCCGGGTTCACGACCATCGTCGCCATTCCCGGTGCGGTGACCCTCTCGGCGCCGACAACCTCGTCGGTCAACCAGCCGACAGCGCTTACCCTGAGCTGGAACTCGGTGGCCAATGCCGCTACCTACGGCCTCCAGGTGGCGACCGCCTCGACCTTCGCGTCGACCGTTGTCTCCCAGACCGGGCTCACCGCGACTACGAAGGCGGTCAGCGGCCTCAGCTGGAGCACGAAGCTGTTCTGGCGGGTGAGCGCAACGGACACCGACGGCACCGGCACCTGGTCGTCAGTCTGGAACTTTACGACCATCATCGACACCCCGGCGGTCCCGGTGCTCGCGACGCCGTCGAACGGGGCGGTCAACCAGCTGGCATCGCTCACGCTTACCTGGGGCACGGTAACCGGTGCGGCTTCCTATGCCGTGCAGCTCTCTACCAGCACGGCCTTCGGTTCCACCGTGGTGAGCCAGGCCGGTTTGACCACCGCGAAAAAGGCGGTGTCCGGCCTTGCGACCGGGACCGGGTACTACTGGCAGGTCAATGCCACCAACGTCGGCGGCACGAGTGCATGGTCAACCCTTGACAGCTTCACGACCATCGCAATACCGGCCGCTCCGGTGACCTCCTCCCCCTCTGCGGGAGCAATCGACCAGCCGACGAGCCTGACCCTGAGCTGGGGTTCGACCGCCGGAGCCGCCTCCTATGCGGTCCAGCTCTCCACCGTCTCCACCTTCGCGACCACGGTCGTGAGCCAGAGCGCCCTCACCGTCACCTCGCGGGTGACAACCGGCCTCGCGTACAATACCGGCTATTACTGGCGGGCCAATGCAACCAACGCGGGCGGCACCTCGCCCTGGTCGGACACGGCCGGGTTCACGACCATCGTCGCCATTCCCGCCGCGGTGACCCTCTCGGCGCCGACAATCTCGTCGGTCAACCAGCCGACAGCGCTTACCCTGAGCTGGAACTCGGTGGCCAATGCCGCTACCTACGGCCTCCAGGTGGCGACCGCCTCGACCTTCGCAAGTACCGTCATCTCCCAGAGCGGGCTCACCGCGACCACCAAGGCGGTCAGCGGCCTCAGCTGGAGCACGAAGCTGTTCTGGCGGGTGAGCGCAACGGACACCGACGGCACCGGCACCTGGTCATCGGTCTGGAACTTTACGACCATCATCGACACCCCGGCGGTCCCGGTGCTCTCGACGCCGTCGAACGGCGCGGTCAACCAGCTCGCAGCCCTTACCCTGAGCTGGGGCACGGTCACCGGTGCGGCTTCCTATGCGGTGCAGCTCTCTACCAGCACGGCCTTCGGTTCCACCGTGGTGAGCCAGGCCGGTTTGACCACCGCGAAAAAGGCGGTGTCCGGCCTTGCGACCGGTACGGGGTACTACTGGCAGGTCAATGCCACCAACGTCGGCGGCACGAGTGCATGGTCAACCCTTGACAGCTTCACGACCATCGCCATACCGGCCGCCCCGGTGACCTCCTCCCCCTCTGCGGGAGCAATCGACCAGCCGACGAGCCTGACCCTGAGCTGGGGTTCGACCGCCGGAGCCGCCTCCTATGCGGTCCAGCTCTCCACCGTCTCCACCTTCGCGACAACGGTTGTGAGCCAGAACGCCCTCACCGTCACCTCGCGGGTGACAACCGGCCTCGCGTACAATACCGGCTATTACTGGCGGGCCAATGCAACCAACGCGGGCGGCACCTCGCCCTGGTCGGACACGGCCGGGTTCACGACCATCGTCGCCATTCCCGCCGCGGTGACCCTCTCGGCACCCACAACCTCGTCGGTCAACCAGCCGACAGCGCTTACCCTGAGCTGGAACTCGGTGGCCAATGCCGCTACCTACGGCCTCCAGGTGGCGACTGCCTCGACCTTCGCAAGTACCGTCATCTCCCAGAGCGGGCTCACCGCGACCACCAAGGCGGTCAGCGGCCTCAGCTGGAGCACGAAGCTGTTCTGGCGGGTGAGCGCAACGGACACCGACGGCACCGGCACCTGGTCATCGGTCTGGAACTTTACGACCATCATCGACACCCCGGGAGTCCCGGTACTCGCCGCTCCGTCGACCGGCGCGAATAATCTGCAGCCGTCACTCACCTTCTCGTGGAGCACCATGACCGGTGCAGCTTCGTACAACCTGCAGATTGCCACCAGCTCGGCGTTCGGGACGACGGTAATAAGCCAGTCCGGCATTACGACCGCCTCTCGCGCGGTCAGCGGTTTGGCAAACAGCGCAAGCTTTTTCTGGGAGGTCAGCGCAACCAACGTCGGCGGCACCAGCAGCTGGTCGGGCGTCTGGAGCTTTACCACCATCATTGCCACGCCGGGAGCCCCGGTACTCTCCTCCCCGACCAGCGGAAGCGCCGGCATGCCGACCGCCCTTACGCTCACCTGGGGAACGGTGACGGGTGCGAGTACCTATGCCGTACAGTTGTCCACCGTTTCCACCTTTGCGACAACCGTTGCCAACCAGCCCGGGCTGACAACCGTTACCCCGACCCTGAGCGGGCTTACCGCCGGCGTCAAATATTTCTGGCGGGTGAGCGCGACCAACGCCGGCGGCGTGAGCGCCTGGTCAAGCACCTGGAATTTCACGGTAGCCAACGGCGGGATTGTCATCGGATTCGCCGAGGAACCGACCCTGAACCAGGGGCTTGCCCTTGTTAAGCCTACCGTTGCACTGGAGCACAACGTACTAGTCTATTCGATTTACCAGCCGTGCGCCGTGGGCATTACGGTTACCGACCTCAAGGGACGAACAACGGTTCTTGTCGATGAGGTTGCAAGTCCCGGACGATACAGCCTCATGCTGAAGAGGCATGCAGCGGTTTCCGGTCTCTACATAGTCCGTTTCAAGGCCCAGAATGTCGACAAAATCCTGAAGGTCATGCTCCGGGATCAATAGGCTGCCGGACCTCTGATTTTATGCCCGGGTGAATGGCACCCCTCCTGCCGTTCACCCCTTCGTAGAGACGCACCGTTGTGCGTCTCTACTTTTTTATGCCGCCATAAAGGTCAACCCTGCAGCGGTTCTGCAAACTTTCCCTGAACCCGCAAATGACATAACCATAATCGATAGATAATGGTCCTGATCTATTGTTATCGGGAGACCCCCCCGGTCGGGACGGTTTCGGCTCTGCCGGATGCAATAATTGCGTCGCCGGTGCGTCTAATAGTGAAAACGGTCCCCGGGGCAAGGCATTCGGCAGGTCCCGGGCAGGCAGATTGAGGGCCCCTTAATCTCAGTCAGGCACTTCCGCACAAAATAAAGGAAATCATGGAATCAGGAGTACTTTGCATGGAAAGCACACCGGTAGGGCATCTGCTCTATCAGCCGCACGAGGTTTCTCTGCTGCGGACAATGACAAGAACCAGCCTCTGGCATGAACCCTATTCGCTCGCCGACATTGCAAATCGCGCGGCGCAGCCGCTGAGCGTCAGGCTCCCGTCAAGAAAGGACCTGAAACGGGGCATCATTGCCGTACTCAGGAAATCGATGGCTGCCGGGCTCATTGCCCGCGAATCGGGGCTCTTTTTCCTGACCGCCCGCGGCAGGGCGGAAATGGCGCGCCGGTTCGGAATAACCGATGGACAGCGCTAAACGTTCCTGGTCGGATTTTTTTTCACGCGAACGGAAGCGGCTTGTCGGGTATGTACGCACCCTTATCGATGACGCCTCGGACCGCGACGGCGAGGATATCGTGCAGGATGTGGCGCTGGGCATTTTTGACAAGGGTGACATAGCGGCGCCTATTGAAAATTTTTCAGCATATGTGTACCAGGCGCTGCGAAACCGGGTGGTCGATTATTTCCGCCGTCGGAAAAGCACGGCAAGCCTCGACGAGGAACTGCCCGACCAGCCGGGGCTCGTTCTCGCCGATGTACTTGCGGACCTGACGAAAGACGCCTCCGAAGCTTTGACACGCGAGGAGGTAGCCCGGGATCTCGACGAGGCGATCGGCCTGCTCGACGAGAAATATCGCAGCATTTTCGTCGCCACGGAAATCGAAGGCTGCACCTTCCAGGAGTTAAGCGATGAGTGGAGCGTCCCGATCGGAACGTTACTCGCCCGTAAATCGCGGGCGATGAAAAAAATAAAGGAATCGCTGTGCGCAATCGATCCCGAACACTATTCTTCTCTTTTATTTACAGAAAGGACTACCTATGGGCTGCCATCATGAGCATTTCAGGAATCATCACCAACACGGCCTGCCGCGCATTTTAAGCCTCGTCGTCGGAGGCGTTGCGATAGCCGCCATTTTTTCACTCGCCTTCGGCTGGCTGGTCATGCTGCTGTGGAACTGGCTGATGCCCTCCATTTTCAGCCTCAAGGCGATCACCTACTGGCAGGCCTTCGGCCTGACCGTACTTGCCAAACTGGTATTCAGCGGGATTCACCATGGCGGGCACCCGCTCGGCAACCATTTGCGGCACCATCATCCCGGAGGTCCCGGAAGCTGGATGAGGCCGGACGATAGTTCTCCCGGCGGCGACCGCCGCAACTGGCTCTACTATCGGGAGTACTGGAACGAGAGGGGAAGAGAAGATTTTGAGCAGTACCTGAAGAACAGGAAGCCGGGAGCGGAAGTGGGTGGGGAAGGGAAGGAATGATACAAACAAAGTCAAATAATTAAATACCCTGGTGGGGGAACCGCTCAGGCGGTTTATCCTTTCTTCTAAATCGTGTGGCCTGGATCTTCGATCCAGGTGCTTTGGGATTCGTAAACCCATTTGGGCACGGCACGCCGTGCCCCTACATATCCATCGATGCAGGGCAACCACATAGGGTTGCCTCTACAAAATCTTGATCTCCCCACCCTCATTGCCTTGCCCTGTTTTTTCTATCCTGAAAGAGGGCGTTGCGGGAGGGGGAGAGCGTTTGCCTTCAGGCAAACATAGCCTCCCCCTTCCGCAGGAAGGGGTGTGCCTGAAGACGCGTGCCTTTCGCGGCTTCAGGCCAGGGGCTGGCACAATTAAAACTAATAATAATCCGTCCATTTTCCCTTTTGGGGAAAATGGATAACCGCCTAAGCGGTTCCCCCAAATAAACATTATTATCCTTGATATAGCTTCTTGTATAGCACAATCTTCTTCTGAATTTTTATAAAGGGCAACAGCCTCTTAAACCCTTCGTCCAGATAGAGCGCCTCCGCCGGGCTGTTCTTTTTTGTCATGAGCAGCATGGTACCCATCCGCCGGATACCCGCGAGAAGCGCCATTTTCGCAAGCAGCCCGCCGCCGACACCGATTCCCCGGTACTCCTCGTCAACGAACAGATGGTCGAGGTAAAAAAAGCCGGGAATAAAAGGTACCCGCGGCAATTCGTAGCCGATCGCATACCCCACCGGCCGGGACTCGTATTCGGCAACCGTGCCGATGTATCCCGGCCTCCGCATGATTTTCCAGGCAAGGTCGTGGATGAAGGCAATGCTCCAGGTCTCGTTCCAGGGCGGCTGGGAAAAAATCCGCTGGAAGAGAAGGCTGAAGTGCCTGATGTCGCGGTTGGCCATGGCCCGGATCGAAAGGCGCCCGGCCTCGTGCCCATCGAGGGTTCTCTTCGTATCGGTGTGACGGCCCATCGCTATGCAATCTCCCCGATAATGCCCCGGATTGCTTTACGGTAGGCCTCCCCCGAGGGGTTGTGCCTTGCGCCGCTCACTATTATAGTCCTTCCGGCTGAAAATATCCGTGCCCGGTGAGCGAGTAAATCTTTGCGAAATAGAAAATTGTCGTGATCGCCGTACAGAAACACGGTGTTGTCCCTGCAGGGTGAGTAGGTGCAGCGATCGACACTTCCGGCGAAAAGGCCCATGATCTGACGGACGGGAAACATCAGGTGCCTGCGGTCTCCCGAAAAAACCGGCGACATCGAACAGAGAAGCACCTGTTCGCAGCGCAGGGTTTCGGAAACCTTGCAGGCAATCGCGGCGCCGAACGAAAATCCGAAAAGCCAAACCCCGGCATCCGGCAGCGCGGCGCGGACCGCGGACGCGATTCCCAAAGCGACTGCTGCCGCGTTACCGATCCGGGTTCGCCGCCAATCGATGGCCACATAAACCGGGGCAATGCCCCGGGCCTGATAAAATCCGCCGATGGCAAGGTATCCCTTCTCCGTCGGCTTCCGGCCGAACCCGGGCAGGATGAGGGCGATGCGTTTTTCGGCCTGCGGGAGGGGAGGCAAAAAGGTGAAAAGATTCTTATCGGAGGAGGTCATTCGTAAGCGTCCGGAGAGCGACGATCAGGCAGGGCTTCCGACAGCGTCAGCGGTCGCGATAGCAAAAACCTGGATCCCCTCGCCCCTGCCGAACGCCGTCAATCCCTCTCCGGACGTAGCGGTAACGGCAACATGGTCGATCGACAGATCCAGGAGCCGCGCGATCGATTCGCGCATGGGGAGGAGATGTTCGGATAGATGGGGCCGGGCGGCTTCGATGGACAGTGATACATGGGTCAACCGGTACCCGACCAGCAGGCTGAGCGCATGGGCCAGGTAGACCCGGCTGTCGGTAATGCCCTCCCGCAGGCAGAGGTCGTCGGTCATTTTCCCGAGAACCGGCGTTCCGTGCAGCCCCGAGAGCGCATTCGTGATGGCATGCAGCGCTGCATCGGCATCGCTGTTCCCGAGCAGCCCGACGCATCCGGGTATGGAAATGCCGCCGAGGATAAGCGGCTTTGGCGAATTGACAGCCTCGAAATCGGTGCGAATCCTGGCCGACTGCGGAAATTGACATGCCTGTCCCCTTCTCAAGCCGATGCGGAAGAAAGCTTTTCGATGAAAAAATACACTAGGTGGGTGTTCACTGCATGCTCGTCGCTCCCCAATTATTTTATAGCCATGGAAAACCTGTTTCTCATCCGCTACCCGGATCAGCCCATCCCGATCCCGGCGAAACGAAAAACTTCAATCGGACGGTCGGATGATAACAACATTATCCTCACCGAGGCCCGGGTAAGCCGCCGGCATGCGGCCATCGGGTGGCTGCGCTTTCAGAAATCCTTCAGCATTACCGACCTCGGCAGCTCGAACGGGACCTATCTTAACGGGGAACGGCTTCCCGCCTTCCATGCGAACCTGCTGCATGACCGCGATAAGATCCGCATGGCATCCGCGGTTTTCACCGCCAGGATCGTCGACCGTCCGGCCGTCATTGCCGATGAATTCAGGGAACTTCGCGACCGCATCCAGTGCGAGGCAACGCAGATTGCGCATCTGGACGACCTGCGGGATGGCGGCCCTGCGGCAGGCATCACCGGCGACCTTGCCCATCTCTGCCCGGTGGAAATCTTCCAAATGCTCGATGCCGGCAGCAAGAGCGGGGTCCTGTCATTGACAACCGCGGGGGGAGAGGGCCGTTTTTCGATAAGCGGCGGGAAGATCGTTTCGGCCGCATTCCGGCAGCAGGAAGGCGAGTATGCGGTGTACGAGTCGCTCCGGTACAATGAGGGGACGTTCCGGTTCGACCAGGGCGATGTCCCGGTACCGGACGGCGAAAAGGTGCTCAATACGGCGTTCCTGCTTATAGAAGGCTGCCGCCTGCTCGATGAGGAATCGCAGGACCAGGCCGGGTAATTGACTACAACAGGTTCGCCGCCAGCTCCGATAATCTCGACCGTTCTCCCTTTGTTAAGGTCACGTGCGCCGAGATTGCCTCATTCTTGAACCGCTCCACCACGTAGGTCAGTCCATTGCTCGATGAATCGATATACGGATTGTCGATCTGGTAGGGATCGCCGGTAACGACGATCTTGGTTCCGTCCCCCACGCGCGTGATGATCGTCTTGATCTCGTGGGGCGTCAGGTTCTGTGCCTCATCGATGATGAGGTACTGGTTATGGATCGACCGGCCGCGGATATAGGTAAGGGGTTCGATGACCAGGATCCCCATGTCGACCAGCTCGGCGAATCCGCGGATAGGCCGGTTGGCGCGGCTATCCTTGCGCATGATAAGTTCGACGTTATCGGCTATCGGGTACATCCACGGCGTCAGCTTCTCCTCCACCGTACCGGGCAGGAATCCTATGTCCTTTCCCATCGGTAAGGTTGGACGGGAGATGAGCACCCTGCTGTAAATGTTTTCGTCGACGGTTTTGAAGAGGCTGGCCGCCACCGCCAGGAGCGTCTTGCCGGTGCCCGCCTTTCCCACCAGCGTGACCAGCTGGATCGCGTCGCAGAGAAGCGCATCCATGGCAAACTGCTGCTCCCGGTTGCGGGGCGTGATACGCCAGCTGTCGCGGCTTTGCTCGGAGAGCAACCGCACGACCGTCCCGGTTTCCGCATCGAACCGGCCTGCCGCGATAAACTCCGGGTTGTCCGCAGCAACGAACGTCACATACTCGTTCGGGAGCAGCTTCTCCGCAACCGCAACGGACCCATGTTCGCGAAAGGCCGCGATGACCCCGCGCTCCACGGTTAACGTCCGGTAGCCGCTGTAGAGCTCCTCGATATCCACCTTGTCGGACTCATAATCCTTGACCCGCAGGCCGAGCGCATCGGCCTTGATCCGCAGGTTGAGGTCTTTCGTGACGAAGATGGTCGGAACGTCATCCGCCTCCTGCATGACATCGAGCGCGATGGCGAGGATCCGGCTGCCCCGCGCATCGGACTGGAGCGCGCCGGGCATCCGCCGCAGCGTGGCGGAGCTGCCGCTCCGGACGAACAGGGTGCCGCCGGGACTCGAGCCTGATCCCCTTTACCACCGAGTTCTTCTGCCGCATTTCATCGAGGTACCGGGAGGTCTGGCGGGCATTGCGGCCGGTTTCGCTCTGGTCCTTCTTGAAATGGTCGATGTCCTCGATGACAGTGATCGGGACGATGACGTTGTCGCTGCCGAATTTGAAGAGTGCCTGGGCATCGTAGAGCAGAACCGTGGTGTCGAGGATGTAGTTGATGGGATGGGAGGAGGGCATATATATAATCCTTAATAATGAATGTTTTAGGGCCAATCACATTAAAAGATGAAAGCGGACATACCTATAAATCTAATTCAGCATGAAATTGGGGGGATGATTAGAGGATTAAAAGCAAAGTCAACATCTGGGCGTTCCTGAGGGCACCCTGAAGGGTGCCCTCAGGCGCGCCTCCGCCGGGCTCTCGGCGAAGCCGAGCCGGTGTTTGAAGCCCTGCGGCTTCGCCTGGGTCTTCAAATACTGTCGGGGTCGCTATCGGTGCACGCTCGGCGTCCAGCCTCGCGCCCTTCGGGCTCCTTTGGCGTGGCCTTCGCACATCCTGTGCTTCGGCTCTCCCGACACCCTCTGTCCTCGCTAACGCAACGTCAACATCCGGGCAGGCCCTACACTATCTTTTATGTGTTTTCTACCCTAAAAGAGGGCGTTGCGGGAGGGGGAAGGCGTTTGCCTTCAGGCAAACATCGCCTCTCCCTTCCGCAGGAAGGGGTGTGGCTGAAGACGCGGCTTTGCGCGGCTTCAGCCCAGGGGGAACCGCCTGAGCGGTTCCCCCACCAGAGGCATCATTAATGCCCCCATCGAGTATTGCTTGCACAGTATACGTTAAATTGGTATATTTAAGCTATGATCGTAAGCTTTGGAGATACGGCAACTGAAGACATTTTCAATGGAATATCGTCAAAGAGCTCACGAAAGTTTCCAAATACCATACTATCGGCCGCATGCAGGAAACTCGATATGATTAATGCCGCGGAATCGCTTGAAGATTTGAAAGCTCCCCCTCAAAACCGCCTTAAATTGCTTAAGGGTGATCTTCAAGGTTACCAGAGCATTAGAATAAACAACCAGTACAGGATTATTTTCAAAATGGTCCAATCTAATGCATTCAACGTTAGAATCATCGATTATCACTGAAGGGATATGTCATGATACCGGCAAAACGAGCGCCAACCCACCCTGGGGAAATTCTCCTGGAAGAATTCATAAAGCCAAAGGGAATCACTCAGGTGGACCTTGCAAAAAACCTGAAGGTTCCAGTGCAGCGGATAAATACTCTTATCAACGGTAAAAGAGGAATGACCGCCGAGACCGCGCTTCTGCTTTCAAAGGAGTTCGGCACAACGCCGGAATTCTGGATGAATCTGCAGAATGCGGTCGACCTGTTCAACGCGCGGCTTCATCTGGAAGCGGCTTGATTTAAGGATTTTTCGCCGGCGAATTTGGTCTGAAAGCCCCTTATGTCGTCATTCCCGTATGTCCAAACCCGCCCTCCCCCCGCTTCGTTTCCGACACCTCGTCGCTCTCCTTAAAATCGATGTTCGCCGCCACGGCAGCGGGAACGAGCTGGGCGATCCGGTCGCCGCGATTAACGGTAAACGGCTCCGATCCGAGGTTGACGAGGATCACCTTCACCTCGCCGCGATAATCGGCGTCTATGGTGCCGGGAGTGTTGAGGACCGTAACGCCGTGCTTTGCCGCGAGCCCGCTCCGCGGCCGCACCTGGACCTCATATCCCGGCGGGATTTCGAGAACGAGTCCGGTGGGAATAAGGGCTCGGCCAAGTGGACGAATGATAATCGGTTCTTCAACAGCCGCCGTTACATCGGCGCCGCTGGCATGGAGGGTCATTCTTGCCGGAAGCGGTAATCCAAGGGCGTGCGGCAGGCGTTTGACGAGAATTGAGTTTGGGGACATAATATTTTCCTGTAGTGAATATAACTTTGGTTGATTTGAAAGGGAACATTGGTGAAGATTCAAGCCTTTGGCGGGGGAACCTCGCTTTGCGGGTTCCCCCTGGCCAAAGCCTCCGCGCCCGCAAAGCCGGGCTGAAGATTCAAGCCTTTGGCGGGGGAACCTCGCTTCGCGGGTTCCCCCTGGCCAAAGCCTCCGCGCCCGCAAAGCCGGGCTGCGGGGTCTTTGGCACACCCCTTCCTGCGGAAGGGAGAGGCGATGTTTGCCTTAAGGCAAACGCCTTCTCCCTCCCGCAACGCTCTCATTTGGTAGAAAGAACATTTTAAGGCAAAAAGCCGAGAAAAATCACCGATTCTTTATTTTTATCTTTTCGCAGAGGCTTATGGGTCCCCGCCGCAGGGTGCCTCTTATGAAGCACTCCCACATCGTGCGGGTGACCCGGCTCAGCCATCCAAATGAATTTAATTTTGCCTTTGCTTTTGCTTTTGGAATCCGGCTCAGCCATCCAAAAGCATTTGAATTTTCTTCTTCTTTTAGTAATCAATTAACCCATAAAAAAACCCCTCTCCGTAAGCGGAGAGGGGCAGGGGTGAGGCGAAAAAAACCTGAACCGATATAAAGGCTATGCCTCTTCGTTATCCGGCTGCAATAACGCCTTGCGGCTGAGCTTCACTTTTCCGCGATCGAAGCCGATGAGCTTGACCTTGATCTTGTCGCCGAGCTGCAGCACGTCTTCGACCTTGGCAACCCGGTGATTTTCGAGTTCGGAAATATGCACGAGCCCTTCCTTGCCGGGAAGGAATTCGACAAATGCGCCGAATTCGACGATCGACTTGACCACGGCGTCGTACACCGCTCCCATTTCCGGTTCTGCCGTAATGCCCTTGATCATCGCAATGGCGGCATCGCGCTGTTCGAGGTTGGTGGCGGCAATCTGGATCGTGCCGTCGTCCTCGATGGAGATCGTGGTACCGGTGGTCTCCTGGATCTCGCGAACCATTTTTCCGCCGGGGCCGATGACTTCACGGATCTTGTCCTTATCGATCATGATGCTGCTGATGCGCGGGGCAAAGGCCGAAAGCTCCTTGCGCGATGCAGGAATGGTCTTTTCCATTATATCGAGGATGTGCAGGCGGGCGTCGTGAGCCTTGCCGAGCGCAAGTTTCATGGTTTCCGCCGTTATTCCCGCAACCTTGATGTCCATCTGGACCGCGGTGACGCCTTCACGCGTGCCCGCAACCTTGAAATCCATATCGCCGATGTGATCCTCGGTGCCGAGGATATCGGTGAGAATCCGGACCTGGTCGCCCTCCTGGATAAGCCCCATGGCAACGCCGGCAACGTGCGACTTGATGGGCACGCCGGCCGCCATGAGCGACAGGGACGATCCGCAGACCGTGGCCATCGAGGAGGAGCCGTTCGACTCGAGAACCTCGGACACGACGCGGATGGTATAGGGAAAGCTCTTCTCATCGGGCAACACCGGGGAAAGCGACCGTTCGGCGAGATTGCCGTGGCCGACTTCGCGCCGGCTTACCGAACCCACGCGCTTGACCTCTCCCACCGAGTAGGGCGGGAAGTTGTAATGGAGCATGTAGGTTTTTTCGTAGGCGCCCTGGATATTGTCGATACGCTGCTGGTCGAGCTTGGTCCCGAGCGTGGTGGCGACGAGAGCCTGCGTTTCACCGCGGGTAAAGAGTGCGGAACCGTGGGCACGGGGCAGGAGATCGAGGTCGCAGGTGATTTGGCGGATTTCGTCGAGGCCGCGGCCGCCGATGCGAACGCTCTGGTCGACGATGGTCTTGCGGATGTCGGCACTTTCGAGATCGTGGAATGCCGCCGCGATCTTCTTCTCGGACTCGGGATATTTTTCGGCGAGGGCGAGCTTCACTTCGTCGAGCAATTTACGGACTCCGGCATACCGGACCTTCTTATCGCCGCAAAAACTCGGCTCGTGGATGCGATCCTTGACAAGGGCTTCGACGTCGGCCTTGAGCGCTTCGTTGACTTCCGGCGGAGTAAAGGTCTTTTCGGAGGGTCCGGCAGCCGCAATGAGTTCCTTCTGCATCCCGACGATGAGCTTAATCTCGGCATGGGCAAGGAGAATCGCCTCGACGAGAACATCCTCGGAGACCTCCCAGGCCCCGCCCTCCACCATCATGATCGAACTCTCGGTACCGGCAACGATAAGGTTGAGGCCGCCGGCTTCGGTTTCGCTCAGCGTTGGAAAAATCTTGAGAACGCCTTCGATGAGGCCTACCCGCACCGCAGCCACCGGCTCCGGAAAGGGCATGCCGGAAAGACAGAGCGCGGTCGAGGCGGCGGTAATGGCCATGATATCGGCGCTGTAGCACTCGTCGGCGGAGATAACGGTGCAGATCACCTGAACTTCGTTGCGGTACCCGTCCGGAAACAGCGGACGCAGGGGCCGGTCGATCAGGCGGGCGGAGAGAACTTCCTTTTCGCTCGGTCGTCCCTCGCGCTTGATGAAGCCGCCCGGAATTTTGCCGGCGGCATAGGCCTTTTCAATGTACTCTACGGTAAGCGGGAAAAAATCGGATTGCAGCATCTCGTTGCCGCTGCAGACGGCGGCGAGAACCATGGTGTCGCCGATACGCGCGACCACAGAACCGCCGGCCTGTTTGGCCAGTCTGCCGGTTTCGAGCGTAATTTTTGTTCCGGCGATTTCCTTCGTTACGGTTTGAATTGACATGTACTACCTCGGTCTCTGGTTGTTGATATTTGAAATTTTTGCCTGTGGCCGCCGCGGCATTCACCGGGGGCCGATGCCCCCTGCCCATCCATCGGGGATGCTCGGCAGGGGGTAGCAGCGGGTCATGGTTACTTGCGGATATTCAGCTTCTTGATCAGGGCACGGTACCGCTCGATATCGATGTCGGCGAGAAAGTCGAGGAGCGACCGCCGCTGGCCCACGAGCCGTAAAAGCCCGGTCCGTCCGTGATGGTCCTTCTTGAAAGTCCCCAGGTGGCCGGTTATCTGGTTGATCCGCTCGGTAAGGAGCGCGATCTGCACTTCGGTCATGCCGGTATCTTTTTCATTCTTTCCGTACTCTTTGACAAGTTCTTCCTTACGTTCTTTGGTCAACGGCATTGCCTGTTCTCCTTGGTAAAATAGGTCGTTATTCGTTCCACGTCGTCTTTGATCTGCGCCACCAGTTCGGCGGGCCCGGCAAAAACCCGGTCGGGCCGTATAAAGGAGTGCATCCAGATATCGGCGGTGCACCCTTCCGGAATTTCATCGCCGCCGCGGGAAAAAGAGTGAAACTCGAAATGAACTTCACGGTTCCCGCCGAAGGTCGGACAATCGCCGAAATAAAGCGCCCCGTATTCGCGTCTCCCCCGGTACTCCAGTTCCGCCGCATAGACACCCGCCGGCGAAATGGCCTTCCGCGAAGGAGGACTCTTGAAATTGAGGGTCGGATACCCGAGCGCCGTCCCGAGCTGAATCCCCCGGGTTCGCACAGCGCTGATTAAATAAGGATGCCCCAGGCGCTCTACCGCTTCAGTCAGGCGACCCTTCGTGATGAGTTCACGAATCCCGGTGGAAGATACAGCAGTTCCTTCCACCGAAAGAAGATCGGCAATAGTCGTCTTAAAATGGTATTTGCCCTCCATCATTTGCAAAAAAATCTCGTCGCCGGCCCGGTCGCGGCCGATCGCATGACCCCGCCCCAGTACCCATTCGGCCATATGGAGCTTCGCGATAAGGATCTCAGCAATGAACTCTTCCGGGCTTTTCCGGCTGAAGGCTTCGTCAAAGGGGATTTTTACCAGGTAATCGATGCCTGACAGCTCTATGAGCCGGGACTTTTCCTCAAAGGTGGTGAGCAGCTCGTGGCCGCCGCTCTGCTGCTGCGCCTGCTGCAGTGCCGCAAACCGCGTGTGCGGTTCAAAGGTGACCGCAACCGACCGGAGGCCGGTGTCCGCCGCCCGCTTCACCACGGTATCGAGAAGCAGCCGGTGGCCGCAATGAACACCGTCAAAATTTCCCACGGTAAGGACCGAAGCCTCGCTCCCGGGCAGTTCATCGCCTGGCAAAAGAATCTTCATGGGTTTGTCGGCTGCCTTCCCCCGGCCGACCCGGATGCAGTATGCTCCCCCGGCCGGTTGAAAACCCGTTCGGGATGGTAGTGTCCGGACGCAGCCGGTTCGAGAATGGCGACGATGTTGTTGTCGCAATCCACGGCAAGGACCGGTGCAGCGGGCCGGGGAGCTCCCCCGGGCCGGGGATTACCGCCGTGCAGGTCGGCAAAGGATACCGTGCATCCGTCAAAAATCCGCCGCTTGAGCTCCTCCCCTACCTCGATGCGCGCCATGTCCCTGAGCACTTCACCGGAGGGAATCACCCGGGCGCGACCCGGCGCGCAATCGCCAAGCGGCGTCGCGGCTGCGACCGGGAAAGGCCCGAGCGCTGTCCTGCGGATGCTCGATGCATACCCGCAGGTTCCGAGGGCCTGCGCAATGTCGCGCGCCAGCGACCGTACGTAGGTTCCGCCGGAGCAGGTCGCTTCGATGAGCGCCTCGCCGGTGACTTCGTCATAGTGCAACAGGGCAAGCGAGCGTATCGAAACCGGGCGCGATTGCATTGCCGGGGGCAGCCCGCGGCGAGCCAGGTGGTAGGCGCGCACGCCGCCGATCTTGACGGCAGAGTATTCGGGCGGCACCTGCATGAGATTCCCGCAGAATGACGGCAGCGCCGCAAGCAACGCTTCGCGCGAGGGCACGCTTCCGCCGGATTCAACCACAGTTCCGGCCTTGTCGAGCGTATCGGTACGGCTGCCGAATTTGAGGCCGAACCGATAGGTCTTGGGCTCCAGGGGAGCATAGGGAATAAGCCGCGTCGCAGCGCCGAGCGCCACGATCAGGAGTCCGCTCGCCGCGGGGTCGAGAGTCCCCCCGTGCCCGACGCGCTTCACCCCGAACGCCCGCCGCACTGCGGACACAATGGCAAACGAGGAGGGGCCTTCCGGTTTGTCGATAAACAGAAAGCCCCCGGGTCCTTCGTTCAATGGAGCTCCTGTTCGACAATGGCGAGCATGGCGGCAAGCGCCCGGTCAAGCGGCAGCTGCAGGGTGCAGCCCGCGGCGCTCGAATGGCCGCCGCCGCCCTTGATCTGCTGCGCTATGCGTCCGACATCGACGGCGCCCTTGGACCTGAGGCTGAAATGCGTTTCGGTATCCGTATATTTGGTCATGATGCCGACCTGCACGCCGGATGCCGTCGTGGTGATGTCGACCATCCCCTCACTGTCACTGTAGAGCGCACCGAGGTCGGCGAGTATCGCCATCGGCATTTCGAGGCAGCACACCCTGCCGCCGAAATAGAACTTCAGCGAAGACCAGATGCGCGATTGCAGGAGCAACCCGGCCTGCGAGTGCGATGCATAGGCCTTTTCATAGATCGCCGGGGGCATCGCCCCCTTTTCGGCCAGGTTTGCACACAGGTGGAGAACCTTGCTGTTGGTATTGGGAAACCGGAAGCCGCCGGTATCGGTCAGGACCGCCGTGTACAGCGCCTCGGCGACCGCGGGCGGGTAGGCGACCCCCGCAGTATCGAACAGTCGGGTGATGATCTCTCCGGTTGCCGCTGCGCCGACATCGACGATGTTGACCGTCCCGAAAGCGTTGTTATCGCGGTGGTGGTCGATGTTGATGATAGGCCCGCCGGCAAATTTTCCGGTGTCCCAGCCAAGGCGGGACAGGTTCGAGCAGTCGAGCACCGCCAGCACGTCGATTCTGGTATCGGGAAGCTCGGTCCGCATCGCCTCTGCGCCCTGCAGGAACATGAACTTCGGCGGGACCGGGTCATGGTTGTACATGAACGCCTTTTTTCCCAGCGACGTCAGGTACCAGTAGAAGGCGAGCTGCGAGCCGACACAATCGCCGTCGAGGCTCAGGTGGGACGATAGCAGGAAAGAATCGTTCTTCTCAATCAGGCTGCGAAGGCTGTTCCAGGTCATCGCTTATTTCTTTTAGAAGCTCATTGATATGTTGACTGTGTTCGATGGAAACGTCCAGCTTGAAAACGAGGTGCGGGAAGTGCTTGACCGTTATCCGGCCGGACACCAGCCGCTGGATATAGGCTGCACCGGCATTGAGCGCCGCCAGGGCATCGGCCTTCACCTTCTCGTCGCCGAAAATGCTGACGAATACCGTCGCGTTCCGCACATCGGTCGCCAGCTTCACCTGGGTGACGGTCACAATCGACGGAATGCGCGGATCGCGCATCTCCCGCGCGATAACCGCAGCAATCTCGTGCTGCAGCTGCTCGCGCAGACGATCGATATGGAAATGGGAGCCGGCCATGGTTTGTCGCCTTTGGATGTTGTCGATGAAGTTGTCCGTCAGCCGGACAACTTCACGGGCAACCTCGATCTCTTCATAGGTTTCGATGCGGTCGCCTTCGCGGTAGTCATGGAAATTATCCAGCGTAATACCGCACTCCTGGCCTGCGAGCACCTCCCGAACATCGTCGGCGACGCGACGCAGGGTGCCGATCTTCGACTCGGTTACCACCACGTCGTCGCGCGTGAGGCGCGCCTTGCTGCCGCGCGTCACGGTACCCGAGGCGACATAGCAGCCGGCAATGAGGCCGGTTTTCGTTACCTTGAAGACCTTCCGGACTTCGATGGTTGCCAGTATATTTTCGCGAATTTCGGGCTTGAGCATCCCCTCCATGGCGCTGCGCACCGCATCGACCGCCTCATAGATGATGCGGTACGTGCGGATGTCGACGCCCTCCCTTTTGGCAAGTTCACGGATCTTGCTGTTCGGGCTGAGGTGGAATCCGATGATAAGTGCGTTCGAGGCCGCGGCGAGATAGATGTCGCTCTCCTTGATAGCCCCCACGCTCTTATGGATAACGCCGACCTTTATTTCTTTGGTGCTGAGCTTTTCGAGAGAATCGGCAAGCGCCTCGACCGAGCCGTCGACATCGCCCTTGATGATCAGGTGCAGCTTCTGGACTGCACCGGCCTGGATCTGTTCGTACAGGGAGTCCAGCGAGACCGTGCCGATCCGGCGCAGTTCGCGCTCCTTGGCCGCAAGGCGGCGGCGGGCCGCGATTTCGCGGGCCGTTTTTTCATCGTCAACCACCTTGAATGAGTCGCCCGCCTGGGGCGTCCCGGTAATGCCGAGGACCAGGACCGGCTTCGAGGGACCGGCGGAATCGACGATAACCCCGCGCTCGTTCAGGAGATCGCGGACACGACCGTAATGGATGCCGGTGACAAATGAGTCGCCCCGGCGCAGCGTGCCCTTTTCAACGAGGATCGTGGCGACGGGCCCGCGTCCTTTGTCAAGCTCCGATTCGATGACCACGCCCCGTGCCATGCCTTCGGCGTCGGCCTTGAGCTCCAGAATTTCGGTTTCGAGCGCCAGCATTTCGAGAAGCTTGTCCACGTTCTTGCCGGACCGCGCCGAAATCTCGACGCAGGAGACCTTGCCGCCGTAATCTTCCACGAGCACATTGTACTGCGCCAGTTCCGCCTTGACCTTATCGGGATTGGCGGTGGGAAGGTCCATTTTGTTCAGTGCCACGACGATAGGTACGTTTGCCGCACGCGCATGATCGATGGCTTCGCGGGTCTGGGGCATGACGCCGGAATCGGCGGCAACCACCAGCACGATGACATCGGTAATCTGCGATCCGCGCGCACGCATGGCCGTAAAGGCTTCGTGACCCGGCGTATCGAGGAAGGTGACCGGACCGTGCTTGGTCCGAACTTCGTAGGCGGCGATGTGCTGGGTTATTCCCCCGGCCTCGCCGGCGATAACGTTGGTCTTCCGTATATAGTCAAGCAGCGAGGTCTTGCCATGGTCGACATGACCCATGACCGTAACCACCGGCGCACGCGGCGAGAGCGTACCGCCCTCCTCCACCTTCTCCTCTTCGTCGGCAGCATACTCGGTCATGAGCTGGGCGGCGTAGCCGAATTCATCGGCAAGGAGTTCGATGGCTTCGAAGTCGAGCCGCTGATTGATGGTGACGAACAGGCCGAGTTCAAGACATTTGGTAATGATCTCTGAGGGCTGCACGTTCATCATGTTCGCCAGCTCGTTCCCGGTGACGAACTCCGCGACATTGAGCACCTTGCGCTCGGTCTCGACCCCGTCTTCATGGGAAAGGCTGTCTTTTTTATATTTCTTCCGCGCCGAACCCGTACCGATCCGGGCGAGGGTCCGCTTCACATTTGCCTTGAGTTCGAACTCGCTGACCTCGGGCTTCTTCTCGAATCGTTTCTTGCCGCCTTTTTTCCTGCCGGCAAAATTTTTCTTCCCGGCGGCTCCTGCGGGAGCTGCTCCCGGTCCCTTGGCCGGTGCAGGCGCACCCGCTCCTGCAGGGGCGGGACGGGCGCCTGCGGCACCGTGGCTCGGCATATAGGTATCGCGCCGCGGTTCGCGATTGAACGGCGGACGGCCGGACGAATCGAGCGGCCGGTGGGGCGGGGCCCCGCGGTAGGGCATGGCGGTATGGGCGACCGACGAGGAGGTGGTGTGCACCGGCGCCGCAACCGGAGCGGGCCTGGCCTCCTGCGGAGCGGGTGCGACCGGCGGAGGCGGAACCTCAACCTTGACGGCGGCATCTTCCCGCGCCTTCACGAGAATCTGTTTCTTGCGGTCGTATTCACGCTTGATCGAGGCGCGCTCGGTTTCGAACTTCTTCTTGATATCCTCGCGCAAACTCTCGTCCACGGTGCTCATGTGGCTCTTGACCTCTATGCCCATGCCCCGCAGCATCTGGACAAGCGCTTCGCTCGAAACCTTGAATTCCTGCGCCAGCTTATAAACTTTCTCTTTTGCCATTTTCCCTGCCTTATACCGTTACCGCTTGCTTGTCGGTCCTGCCCGATACGGGGAGCGCTCCTGCCTCCCTCCGGGACCTATTCTTTTTCCGTCGTCCCGTCACTATCCGCGGAAGGCGCGGGGGGCGTCTCACTCTCCCCGACCTCCGGGCTCTCCTGCGCAGCGGGTCCTCCGGCGAACGGATCGCCCGCAAGCGGCGCCCTCGGCGCTGCTTCGGCAACGGGCCCGTCCTCAAAAGGATTGGGCACCGCGCCTTCGACCCCGATAATACCCTCCACCCCGGCCTCGGCGAGCACCTTGTTCCGCTGTTCATCACTTAAATTCGCAAATTCCTCGTCGCCGAAAACGTCGATCTCGCGATCAATCATTTTCGCGGAGAGCCGGATATTCTGGCCTTCGCGGCCGATCGCCTGCGCCAGGTCGGCTTCGGCAATCACCACGACGATTTTCTTCTCGCCCACCGGGATCACCCGCTTGACTTCGGCCGGGGCGAACACCCTTCTTACCAGAAGCGACATTTCATCGGTCCAGTTGATGATGTCGATGCGTTCGTTGGAAAGCTCACGTACGATAGCCTGGACCCGGTTGCCCCGCATGCCGACGCACGCGCCGACCGGATCGACCCGGCTGTCGTTGGTGGTCACCGCGATTTTGGAGCGGTGCCCCGGATCGCGAACGACCTTGACGATACGAACGGTCTTATCGAAAATTTCCGGTACTTCGAGCTCGAAGAGGCGAGCGAGGAACTCCGGGCAGCCGCGCGAGACGATGACCATGGGCCCCTTGATGTTGTCTTTTACTTCGGCTATGCAGGCGCGGATGTTCTGCCCCTGGCGGAACCGCTCCTTGCGGATCTGTTCGCGGTAGGGCATGACCGCCTCGGTCCGCCCGAGATTGACCAGGATGTTTCCCTTGTCGATCTGCTGTACGGTGCCGGTAACCAGCTCGCCGATGCGCTCGCTGTAGTCGGCGAAAATCTTGTTGCGCTCGGCTTCGCGTACCCGCTGGAGCAGCACCTGCTTTGCAGTCAGGATCGCCGCCCTGCCGAACATGTCCATATCGAGATCCTGGATGAGTTCGTCGTCGACTTCGAGCTCGGCATCGATTGCCTTTGCGTCCGCAAGCGCTATCTGGCTTTCGGGATCGGTGACCTCTTCGACCACCGTCTGCCGGGTCGAAACGAGGATGCCGCCCTTTTCCTTATCGACCTTGACCTCGACCCGGGCGGGCCTTCCGAGATACCGTTTTGCCGCCGATGACAGGGCATCCTTCAGGGTTTCGAGCACGAGATCCATGGAAATGCTTTTTTCCTTGGTCACCGCGCTGATGGAAGCCACGATATCGAGCGCCTTGATCGCCTCTGCTTTTGCCTTTTTGGCCATTCCGCACATCCTTTGAGTCGTATTTATTTGAACTGAATTTCTTCCTTGCCGCTCGCGATTGACGCGATGGGCAAATCCACGGCAACGCCGTCTATTTCGCAGCTCACACGGTCGGCACTGCAGGAGAGCACCTTTCCCCGCAGCGTCTTTTTGCCGGGCCACACGGGTTTCATCTGCAACACCACCCAGCGCCCCACCACCCGCCTGAAATCACGCTCGGTTTTAAGCGGCCGGTCGATGCCCGGGGACGAAACCTCAAGATGATACCGCCGTCCCGGCGAAAAGTCTTCGACGTCAAGAAGCATCGAGAGATCCCGCGATGCCTTTTCACAGTCGCCGACCGTAACGCCTTCGGCGGAATCGATCGTCACGCGCAGAATCGGCCGGGAGCCCGCCGGAAAAAAACGCAGGTCGAAAAGCTCCAGGCCGGTTTCGGCAAGTTTCGCTTCGACAAGAGCCCGAATGTTTTCCGGTACACCGGCAGCCATGGCAACCCCGACGAGAATTCCGGGTAAATAGCAAAAACGGGCTCTTCGCCCGCTCCTCGACCAATACCCGTGATGAACTGATAAAATATACCTCGGGGACGGGAACCGATACAATAAAAATAAGGAATACACTGATAAATGCTTTTGGTGGGGAAACCTCGCTACGCGGGTTTCCCCTGGCCTAAAGCCGCAAAAGGCACGCGTCTTTAGGCACACCCCTTCCTGCGGAAGTACGAGGCAATGCCTGCCTCGCTGTGCTCAGCAGGCGCTCTCGTACTCCCGTGATATTATAAGAGCCTCTCTTAGAGATAGTATTTTGGGTTTTGTTTGCCAACGAAACACCAACCATTCTAAGGAGGCCCTATATGGCAGCTGGATCACTTAATATTGCTCAGCGGTACCGGATAGCGCAAGAAGTTCCAATTATTATTTCCCTGGATATGCATGATGCCTCAACCTATGCTCTGGGGGTTAATGTTCTGACCGGAGATATTTGTATTGATCATAATATCTTAGGTGGAGCAGAAACAGTACTGAGGGCTATTGAGAAATTGAAAATACGGGGTAGATGCGAGATCTTATATGAGGCAGGAAACCAGGGATATCACCCCTACCGACTATTTACCAAGGCTGGGTACCCATGCCAAATTATTGCGCCATCGTCCCTGCCTGAGAATCGAAAGAAGAAGGTAGAGAAAACGGACCGAAATGACTGTGTCCGAAATCTTGAGTATCATCTGGGCGGATTGATGACCTATGTGAGAGTCCCGGATGAAAAAACAGAATATCTTCGAGAGTTTATGCGGTATCGCTATAACATAGTGTGTAAGACGACCAAGCATAAGCAGACCATCGTATCTTTCACAAAGCGGCATGGGCTGTCGTTCACTCTGACCAAAAGAAACTGGACAGTTGCCCATAAAAAATGGTTAAAAACCGTTGAAATTGATTCAATACTCCGGAATTATCTGGATATGAAATTAGAGGAACTGAATGCGGAAGAGGAACGGCTTAAACGGGTTGATTCCACTTTAGACAAGGCATTTGAGGAAGACCGGCTACTGAACTGGAAGAAATCACTCTATGGGATCTTGCCGGGATTCGGTCGGGTCAATTCAATGACATTGGTTCTTGAAGCAGGGGAGCTGACACGCTTTGGGCATCCCAAGGCAATGATGAAATTTACCGGGCTTGTTCCTGGAAAACATCAATCAAGTAAATCGGACCCTATATTGGGTATAACCAAAGCCGGCAACAAGCATTTGCGCCTTGCTCTGGTTGGTGCTGCAAAAGTATATCGCGATGCCCGGGCGCAATATTCGCAAGCAGAGCTGAATAAGTTTGATGAGCCAGTAAAAGAGTTCATATCCCGCATGCAAACAAGAATGTTTGGCCGGTATCGATCAATGCGAGAAAACAAGAAGCATGCAAATAAAATCCGATGCGCTATTGCGCGTGAGCTTTGCGGGTTTCTTTGGGAGCTGATGGTGAAAATCGAACCAAAGCTTCAAAGAGAGAAATTTCTCAAAGCAGCATAATCACCAGAAAGGGGAAGCGGAGGACGAAGTCGGATGAAGACCGCGTTGAGCGTTGTATGGAATCAAATTCCTGCACCCGTGATTAATGGCGGATAACATCTGAATACAATACCGTGAGGGTAACCAGTCCCTGGATAACTGACTGTAGATGGCTTTCAGCTACGCTACAGGTCCTCTTAATCCCTTTTCTGGCCTTTTAAAAACCAAGGAAAAATAAATGTCCCGATTCGATGCATTTTATACTTGCGGAGGGTGGCTCTTATAACCAACGCTCACATTAGGTAGAAAAAACATAGAGGCAAGACTATGAAAAAGCATTGTTTTGAAGCCTGAGGCCTGAAGCCTGAAGCCTTTCTTTCCCCCCTCCCGCAACGCTCACATTAGGTTGAAAACACATTAAACATCCAAAGAAAGGATAGTGCGGCCCGGAGAAAGGATAGTGTGGCCCGGGTCTTTGACCCGGGAGCCTGAGCACCCCTGGCACGCCTCCATAAGGGTAGAACGAACAAGGAAAAAGATCCCCCGGCTGCGCCGCCCCCTTACTAAAGGGGATTAATTGTAAAGGCAAAATAAAATTCGAACTTCGTTGTATCTGTAGGGGCGGCGCGCGGTTGCCCCTTTTAACATCGAATCGCTGGCTTTCTTTATCTTTCATCCATTATCCGGACCTTGCTTGACTTAATCAGGAATTATGTATATTATTGAACCTCCAGGGAGGGAGTGGAAAAATCCTATGACGGCTGAAGCGAAGTTATCCTTAAAGGACCGCCTGATCGGCAACCCGCAGAATACCTCGCTTGAAACGAGGATCATCAACGTCGTCGCCCTGTGCATCTGCCTCATCGGCGTTTTCAAGATAGTTTCAAACGCGCTCCTCTTAAACCTCGAAGAGGCGATCATCGCGGCCATTTTTGCCCTTTTCGCCGGCGGCAGCTATCTGTACATACGATCGACACATAAATGGGAACGTATCGCCCTGCCGGTGGCGCTGCTGTTCCTCGGCGTTCTCACCTATGACTGGGTCATCGATCCGGACGGGGTTTTAAGCAACGACGGCTATTATTTCATGGCCTTCGGGGTCATAGCCTCCATCATTTTAAAGCAACGGTACCGTACGCCCTTCGCGATTCTGATCTGCCTTGTCGTGGTATTTATCCTGGCAAAAGGGCTGCTCTATCCGCAGAAAATCTTTCCCGATGCAACAGCCCGCCTGCATGCGGTGCTCGACACGGGAATTACGATGCTGCTTCTCATTATTGCATCGATAATTATCGTGAGAATCGTCCTTGGCGAATACAGGAGGACGATCGAAGCAATGAAGAAGGCCCAGGCCGAGGTAAAGGTCCTCAAAGGGCTGCTCCCGATCTGCTCGAAGTGCAAAAGGATACGGAAATCAACCGGCGACTGGGAAGTCGTGGAAGCATACATTGCAAGCAATTCAGAGGCGACCTTTACCCATGGCGTCTGCCCGGATTGCGGGACCGAATTACTGAAGGATTTTTATCATTTCAAGGGAGCTGAATAGATAGAGCAATCGGAACTATAGTAGGAGCTTTTTTTGGTGGGGGAACCATTTAAAAATGGTTCCCCCTGGTCGGAGCCGCGCAAAGCCGCGTCTCCGACTCACCCCTTCCTGCGGAAGGGGGCGGCAATGTTTGCCTGAAGGCAAACGCTCTCCCCCTCCCGCAACGCTCACATTAGGTAGAAAACACATGGCACAGCTAATTTCGGTACCTGTTTTTCACTTTTAGCTTGGGACTTGCGACTTGTAACTTGTAACTTTTTAAGCTCGCGTGGCCTGGATCTGCGATCCAGGGGCTGCGCATCTTGCGGAAGTCGAAGGATGGCTTTTCAGAGATGGAGCGCTCTATCTCTTCAATTGGGGTTACAGCAATTTGTGGAAATCATATGCATGCATACGAAGGATAATAGTCAGGCTAAATATGAGAATTAAGCCTAAGATCTTTACACTGCAAATGTTTTTTTATTGTACTTATAAATCATCTCCAAACTTCCAAAGGGCTCTGTAAGATTTTCTGTGTAAGTGGGTTTTGTCATTTTGGAATTCGATTTTCAAATATAATAGACATCTGATTGATAGCGGTACCCCAGTTCCGAATAGGCATGGTCCATTTTTTCATGACATTCCTTAATGCCATGTAGAGTAATTTAATTGCTGCCTCGTCGGTAGGAAACGCGCCTCGGTTTTTTGTGACCTTTCTCAGGGAATTATTCAAGGATTCAATGGCATTGGTGGTGTAAATGGCCCTGCGTATTTCTGCCGGGTATGCGAAGAATGGGCATAGCCGGGTCCAGTTGTTGCGCCAGGACTTGGAGATCATCGGATAGCGGCTGTCCCATTTTTGCTCAAGCGCAGTCAGGGCATCCAGAGCCTGGTCTTCGGTTACGGCTTGATAAATAGTCTTCAGGTCCGTTACCAGCTTTTTGCGGTCTTTGTAGGACACATACTGCATGGAATTTCGCACCATGTGAACAATGCAGACCTGAACCTGGGTTGCAGGAAATACCGATTCAATGGCCTCAGGGAATCCTTTCAGACCATCCACACAGGCGATGAATATGTCCTTGAGCCCGCGGTTCTGCAATTCGGTAATGACCTTCAGCCAGAACTTCGCACCCTCTTCTTTCTCAAGCCAGATGCCCAGAATGTCTTTAATTCCATCTAAACGCACGCCTATGGCAAGATAGGCCGCTTTATTAATAACGTGGCCTTCATCACGAACCTTGACCCGGATCGCATCGAAATAAACAATCGGATAAACCTCTTCAAGCGGCCTGTTCTGCCACTCTTTCACTTCCTCGATGACTTCGGCGGTCACTGAAGAAATCAATTCGGGAGACACCTCAACCTTGTAAATATCCAGCAAATGAGCCTGAATATCGCGAGTCGTCATGCCTCGGGCATACATCGAGAGAATTTTGTCGTCAAACCCGTTAAAACGACGCTGCCCCTTTTTAATTATCTGCGGATCAAACTCGCCATTCCGATCGCGGGGAACTTCTATCGGCAGATCACCCAGGTCGCTTTTCAGCGTTTTACCGGACGTACCGTTACGGGAATTACCCTTGTTTTTGCCTTCAGGAGCGTGCTTCTCGTAGCCTAAATGGTGGGTAAGCTCTGCGGAGAGGGTCCGCTCCAGGATAGCCTTGGTGAGCTGCTTCAGGATACCATTCTCACCCATGATGTCTTCAGGCTTCTTGTAATCCTTGATCAACTCATCAATCAACTCCATCCGAATAGCCATTAACTCCTCCTGTATGAATGGGTTATAAATATACCCCATTTACACAGAATTTCTTACAGGCTCTTCCAAAGCCTAATGTTGATAATTTAATCTTAACGCAAGCGGCCAATTCACAAAACTTACCCATCGGCCAAGATCAATCTAAGTATTTATATTAACAATCTCTTGTATATTATCGCGAGTACATTGGACTATTCTATTCCAATCTATTACAGATGATTTCTCAAAATATTTATTATAGCACTTATCGAGGTACTCCAAAAATATCCAGCCTCTTTTAAGTCTGTCTTTAATATCATGAACATCATGAATAAGGCATTCATATTCCGATAGTAATATTGGAGTATCAATAATAATGGCATCATAATAAATAAACATATATGGAAGTTTCAATAGATGATATGCTCCCACTGAGGTAATTCTTAAACTTGTTACAGAAATCGATTTTTCAATGGGTTGTATTCTACCCGCGGTTTCCACCAAGCGCCTTTTCCAAATTCGGCATAATGCAAAATCTATTTGATCAGGAATAAAGCCAGCAGCCTGGAGCGATTCGTATAATTCCTCCATAGGAACGAACCCATGCTGGCTCAATTTTTCTCCCTCATTTTGAAGGTACAATAAAATTGTTAACGCCAAAAAATGTTCTTTAAAATCATTTGTTGAGATATCATAAAGATTTACCAAAGGTGATGATTCAGGATCATAGTATATGTTATCACCGTAAATAATCGATCTTAGAAATTCGTGCAGTCTAATTAAATAAAAACCGGATCCTTCATAAATATCTAATATTTTTCTTGTATCAATGTGTCCACTTCCAATAAACGTTTTTATATAATCTAAAGCAATTCTAACATTGCCCCATGAAAGATTATCTACACATTCAACGATTTCTTTTCTTTCTCTTAATGACTTTTGAGCTATTATAAAAAATGAAGCAACCTGCTTTAAATCGATTTTTATTCCTTTTGGAAATTGAGCTAAAGGATAAACTCCACGTGAAATATCAATGCCAAATTGCATTCTCCTATCCAAGACTTCATCAATACGTGGAGGAGAAATGGTGAATGCTTTTAGATGGTATGCACTAAGAGCTCCTGCATTTTTCGAACGCTGAAATGTTTCTGGCCGCAAAGCCAGAAAAACTGAGGCGCTCCAATTAGAAGCGATGCTTTGCGCCATAATAAATACTTGCTGCTGGATATCGTCTGTTCGTTGGTCAGCATTGTCCAGAAACAAAACTACCTGCTTATGGTGATTCTTATAAATATGAGAAAGTGATATTTTAAGATGATTTTCAGGCTGTTCAATTTTTTTTTCAAGGTATTCGATAAGTTTATTGTTATATTCGATTAAATTATTTTTTTTAAGCTCTCCGTACAACCCTTTTTCAAACCTTAAAATATCGCCATGATATGCTGAGTTAATAAATACCCTTTCATATATATCAATGTTGTAGCCAATTCTTAATTGATTTACTATTTCATCTATAGTAAACTCTTGAATGTTTTTTGAAAGCGCAGCCTTCGTTCCAAAATCGATATAAAGCAAAATAGCATTTTCGAAAATGTCAGATGCTTGGATTTTAATAAAATTTCGAAAGAACATTGTTTTACCAACGCCAACATCGCCTAGAATTACTAATCAGTTCATAAGTAAGTATCCATAATATATATTTAAGCTATGGAGACTACAAAGCTGGATGGCAGAAATTTGGATCATAAAACGCTTGAAGCTATCCGAATTCGTGCTGTACAGGCGGTTCAAGCGGGACAAAGTCCGGAACAAGTGATTGCTGCTTTGGGAATGACGAGAGCTATTATTTACCGGTGGCTTTCGGCATACAATGCGGGAGGATGGCAAGCACTCCAGGCGAAAAAGCTGTTTGGTCGCCCACCAAAGCTGGGCACATCCTCGGTACGGTGGATTTATCGTACTGTTGTTGGGAAAAATCCATTGCAATTGAAGCTTGAATTCGCATTGTGGACCAGAGAGATGATTCGTGATTTGATTAAACGGCAATTCGGCATTTCCATGAGTGTTGTATCTGTCGGACGGCTGTTGGCAAAGCTGGGTCTGACCTGCCAGCGCCCGCTTTTTAGAGCATATCAGCAGGACTCGGATGCGGTTAATCAATGGATGGAGGAGGAATATCCAAGGATTGCTGCGATTGCAAAAACCGAGCATGCTTCGGTATTTTTTGCTGATGAAGCCGGTATTCGCTCCGATTATCATACGGGAACCACGTGGGCACCTCGCGGCCAGACACCTAAAGTGCCGGCAACCGGTGCACGATTCGGTCTGAACATGATTTCTGCCATAACACGAAAAGGTGAGATGCGGTTTATGGTCACCGACAAAACGGTCAATGCAGATATTTTTTGCGAATTCATTGACCGCCTGATTCACAATCGACGCAATCGAATTTATTTGATTGTTGATGGACACCCTGTTCATAGAAGTGCAAAAGTTAAAAAACATGTAGAATCATATAAGGGTCGAATTCGTTTGATTCGGTTTCCTTCTTATTCGCCAGAAACAAACCCCGATGAGCTTGTATGGAACTCTGTTAAACCAAAAATAGGCCGTACCTTTATTGCTGGACCTGACATGCTAAAAAGAAAAGTCATTGGCGCACTACGATGGTTGCAAAAGTCTCCTCATATTATCAAAGCCTTTTTCAACCATCCTGAAGTATTATATACGGCATGTTAATGTCGACATACTTATGAACTGGTTAGTAATACCGGCCTCTTTGAATAGCTTTCTTGGACAAGATCTTCGGACAATCCTTTTTTATTAACCGCCGATGCAATGGTTGGAGAAGATGTTTTTTCAGGAAAAAGCGCAGAATACTTTTGAGATAAAATCGATTTGCTTATCAAGGCATATTGAGACAGTGCCCCACTTTGACAATAGCATGCTTTTAAAAACGGTTCTTCAAGTTCATCGGTCCTCGACAAATCTTCAATTACCAAATCCGATAATATTTGCAAATCAGTCTGAATTATATTTCGATCTTTATTTCCTGGAAATGGTCGAATTATTTGTGAAAGTTTTTTTGGCAAATGTTCAAATTTATCGCCCATCAGTTTTTTAATTAAATTTTGATCAGAAATACCTGGTTTTGAAAAAATTTTCCAAAACTGTGCAAAATTTTTAACTATTTCTTCAAGTGATTCAAAAACAATTGCATTTCCATCTAACGGGGGTAATCCATCCTGCCGGCTTCCTATGAAGCTAATATATTGATATCCATTCGTAATAATTGCAATTGGTACGCCTCTGTCTTGGCAATATGAAGACACTTGCAGTATTGCTTTACCCAGATCCGGAATATCCTTGAAAAGCGTTAATAGTTTGTAATCTCGATTTCCATAATTTGAGGGAATTTCAAAGTAAATACCTTCTTTTTTTGCTTCGACAATTATCATTCGTCGTGGACAAAGCAAAGTAAAATCTGCATAAGTCCCGTCATGTGTTTCCTCCGCTATACAATCTGATCGTTTATCCCAGCCCAAGCACTCAAATAGTATTTCATCAATAAGATGAAGCCTTGTCGTTGCTTCATTTCTATTGCCTTTATTTTCAGAATACCATTTCAAAAGCGCATTTATTTTTTCGCGGGAATCTTCATAAATATTTGTCATTGTGCCATTCCTGATTTAAAATTTCACATTCAGTTAACTTGTTAACATAGATTCTTGTCTAGGCGTTGAAAATTAATTTTCATCGAATGCAATATTTCTCATTTTTGCCGGTATTAATAAGCACTTCATAGTGTTTTAATTTAAGCTCCGCCCGCTCCCCATGTCAAATCCTTTCCTTCCCCTCGCAATACCACACCGCCGAGAGGCCGCCCTTCTGTTACTGTTCGGCGCCCAACGCCCCCTTCGAGGCCCCAGAACCAGGACCGGAGATTATCCCTATGTATCCGACCGGGAGCGAATGTTATAGATCCGCTCCCCTGCCCTCTTCCTCCCCGCCTATTCGCCCCTGATCCCCGATTTCCTGCAAATCCGGGCAATATATGGACCTCGCTTCAAGCTTCGGGCCTACGCTCGTTATGCCTGTTGAATTTTTATTGACCTTAAATACTTTCTGCAAGGTGTCGTGTCAAATCAATTCTTGCGAGAGCGGTAAGAATGTTGAAGCGTAGATGAGTAGATGGCTGGTGAGGAAAGAAAAAAGTAACCCCACCCGAGGCCTTGCGGCTAGTCGGATGGGGGGCAAATGTCGTTAATAAATATAGCCTCCTGAGACCTCTCGCGCAACCGTAATTTTTCGTCCAATAAAAAACCATGAGTTGGAGCACTACCCCAACATGATGTGCCAATTTGGAATCTCAAGATTTCATGTATCAGGAAGTTATTTAATATTCCCCCTGCGCTTCAAGATTCCAAACTGGAATCTTGAAAATTCCTGGTGCCGAGGAAGATCAAAAGCCTCTGGATCGAAGATCCAGGCCACACGGTTCAAGGAAAAGGATGAGGGAAGGATGAAGAAAGATTTTAATTCAACATCATTACAAAAGGGCGACCGCTGACCTCCAAGAAATCTTCATAATAATCCAATAAACCGGGCTTTGCCGGTTTATTGGGAGGTCGCCTGCACGATATCAATAGTGCAAACCGGTCACAATTTGTGACCAGTTCATTTTTTCTGCTGGGGACAATTGGAACATGAAATCTACCGGGAATCGGACAGCAGATTATTCGAACGCCAATACAGGGCTACCGCCGGTCGCCCCTACGAATCCAACATCAATATGCTGTTTTCTCCGTGTTTTCTACCTAATGTGAGCGTTGCGGGAGGGGGAGAACGTTTGCCTATTGTTTGGATTTTTTTGCTTTTAAATTACCTCTCTGATAGGAGAGGTCCGGCCGCGTTGGGCCGGGGTGAGGTTCCCACTTCCGCAGGAAGGGGTGTGCCTGAAGACGCGAGCCTTTCGCGGCTTCAGGCCAGGGGGAACCATTTTTAAATGGTTCCCCCACCAAGGGCATTTGACCTAAGCTAGGTTTCCCCACCAGAAGCCTTTAATCGGCATCTTGATATTTCGAATATTGCTATAGTCGCTCTATTCGATTATTTTTCATAGGCTATTACCCATGAAAGAATCGCATCCATTCAATGATTTCCTCCCCTCCTCTGATCATCTTCGATAAAGGTCTTCTCTGCACCGGCAGCCGGAAAATTCTCAGGACCGTCTCGTGGGAACTCCATCGCCGGCAGCAATGGGTTGTTCTCGGACCGCAGGGGTCGGGGAAATCGGCTTTTGCCCGGCTGGCAGCCGGGCTCATTCCGCAAAGCAGCGGCCGCATTGAATATGCATTTGACCGGGGCGACGCCGATGCCGACCCGGAAGATTTTATTGCGTATGCGGCGTTCGGCGCCGCAATTTTGACCGACGACTATTTCCTGCAATCGCGCTACTGGTCCGAAGACTCTTCCCCGGGCGTGGCCGACTTCCTTTCGCAGGAGAACGTATTCGGGATAAACCCCTTCGAAATCCGGCCGCTTCCCGTGGAGCCGCGCCGATACGCAGAGCGGCTCCATCGGATCGCGGCGCTTCTATGCATACAGGATCTTCTTGATAAAGAGTTGCATCAGTTATCCAATGGTGAAGCCCGAAAAATCATGCTTGCGAAAACGTTGCTTCTACACCGCAGGATCGTCGTACTCGACGATCCCTTCGGCGGTCTTGACGCCGGCTACCGGAAACTGCTCGGCTCCGTTATCAACGGGTTGGCGGCAACGGGGACGCAGTTTATTATAGCAATGGATGACACGAGTCACCTTCCGGCCTGCATGACGCATTGCGCCTCCTTCAATCGCGGCACCCTGGAACGATCGGGACCTGTTGCGGATAGAGGAACTGGTATCGGCGGGAAACGGCACAAAACCGGTATAGCTTTGCCTGCAGTGCACCTTCCGCGCATAAAAAAAATATCCCCAAAGACCGGCCATCCCCTGGTGATGCAAAACGTCAATGTTGTTTACGGCGAAATACCTATACTGAGCAATATCTCATGGAAGGTTCAAGGCGGTGAACGCTGGTGTATCACCGGTCCGAACGGCGCAGGCAAAACAACCCTGTTAAGCCTCATTCTCGGCGATCATCCGCAGGCGTATTCGAACGATATTCAAATTTTTGGTAAACAATGGGGAGACCGGACCGTTCGATCCGCGATACGCAGGCGCATCGGCTGGGTTTCGCCGGAACTGCTCAGCGCCTTCCCCCTGTCGGAGCGCTGCCTGGATGCGGTCTGCTCGGGCATTTTTGACACGCTGGGATTGTTTGGCCGCTGCCCGACCGATAAAAGGCGGGGTGCGCTCGCCTGGATGAGCGCCCTTGGCATAGGGCAGTGCGCCGGGCTTCCCCTTGAAGCGCTGTCGCAGGGCCTGCAGCGCGTCGTGCTGATCGCTCGCGCACTGGTAAAACAACCGGAGCTCCTCATACTCGATGAACCGTTTCTGGGACTCGATGGCGCCCACGCACAGCAGGTGGTGGATTGCATAGATGGCTATTGCACCCGGTCGGGTGCAACGCTCATCATGGTGACGCATGAAAAAGGCGGTCTCGTGACGCAAAACATGAAAAACCTGATGATGCGGAATGGACGAATCGTTCGGAAAACCCGTGATTGAAGATCAAGGTAAAAAAGGATGAAGGATGAAGGATGAGGGATGAAGGCAGAAGGATGAAGAAAGATTTTTAATTTCCCGGGTGGGGGAACCATTTACAATGGTTCCCCCACCAGAGGCATTAATAAAATTATTCAGCAGGCCAATGCTTCTTAACATATTCAATTGCATCATCTCTTGTCGTTATCTTCTCATCCAATTGCAAATCATACACCTCCCTCAGGATTTCTCCCATCTTCGGCCCGGCCCTGAACCCCAATGCCAGTAAATCGGCCCCGCGGATAAGCGGCGGGGGCTTTATCACTTCCTGCGCAAACGCCTCCAGCCGCTCTTTGACAAAATAGTAGTTATCGATGTTCCCGTGGCTCGCCAGGCAGTCTATCCGGTGAAGCTCCAATTCGTCGGCTATTGTCGGGCGGGAGAGGAGTTTCTTGAGGGTCGCAAGCCGCATCGCGGTGACGTTCATGAAATTCATGTGGTTCCCGATGCACGCGGCCACGCCGTCGATGAGCTCGTTGGGCGCGCGAAGCCGCTTGAGGACCACGCGCGACAGGTCGGCGCCGACCTGGTTGTGGTTGTTGAAACGGATGCGGTCGAGCCGCCGCATGGTGGCCTTCTTGCCGATATCGTGCAGGAGCACGCTCCAGGCGAGGATGGCCGAAGGGGCCGGGGCTTCGTGCTTATCAAGCAGGCTCAGCGATTTGACCGTGTGCTCGAATACATCGCCCTCGGGATGGAACTCCGGGGGCTGTTCGACACCAACGAGATCGGCAACCTCGGGCAGCGCTTCGTGCAGCAGGCCCGATTCGAGGAGCAGCCGGAATGCGCGATCGGGGTGAGGCTGCCGCAGCATGCGGTCGAGCTCAGCGAAAATCCGCTCTGCCGAGACTCCGGCGATTCCGGCCGCATCGGCGACGAGCGCCTCCCAGGTTGCGGGGTCGATGGCAAAGTCGAACCGCGCGGCAAAGCGGATGGTCCGGAGGAGGCGCAGGTAGTCCTCCCTGAACCTGAGCTTCGGGTCGCCGATCGCGCGCACGATCCCGGCGCGGAGGTCGGCCTCGCCCGCAACATAATCGATGACCCGGTCGGTGAGGGGATCGTAAAACATCCCGTTGATGGTGAAGTCGCGGCGCAGGGCGTCTTCACGGGCGTCGGCGAAGGCGATGCGGTCGGGGTGCCTGCCGTCGCCGATGCCGAGATCGGCGCGAAAGGTCGCCACCTCGAAGGGAATGCCGGAATAAACCACGATAACCACGCCGAATTTAGCCCCTACCGGGATTGTGGAGGAGAAGAGCGCCATGACCTCATCGGGCGTGGCGCTCGTAGCGATGTCGATATCCGCGCTCCCGGCATGGCCGAGAAGCTTATCGCGTACATAGCCGCCCGCGAATAGCGCGGTATGCCCGCGCTCTGCGAGGCGGGAAACGATTTTTTCCGCTGCAATCAGTTTTTCCTGCAAATCTGCGCCGTTCATGAGCTGTGGTGCGCTCCCCTGCATCGGAATTTTGTTACCGGAAAATATAGTGAAAAACCGGCATTGCCCTGGGCATCGCCCGGCGGCAACCCGCCCCGCAAAATAATTATTGACAGCATTATCCGGGAAAAATCATCTTTAAGGGCACCATTGATAGCGGCTTATAGGGTCGGGTGGATGGGCTCATAACTACAAGGCTGAAAAAATTACTATTATTGAATAGTAGCGGCAGGAAGCGGTTGGAATAAATTTTTAGAGTGCCACTGAGGTCCTATTTCGGGAACGGCACAGGAATTGCCTGCCAGGTTGGGCGGTTCCGGTAGTCGCCGGGGCACCTGTTATCAGCTCATGAGGAGTCTATGCGCTTTGCCCGAGTCTTCCTTGCCACGGTATTCCTTGGATTATGCCTGACGGCATCCTGCGGAGTTTCCCCCTACGAACATCAGGGTGACGAAGCGTATGCGCGTGCACAGAAACTTGGGGGCGAGGAAAAACAGTTTGCCGAGAAGCAAGCGTACCAGTTGTACCTGCTCGCCGTACGGTACCACCCGGACAAGATAAGTCCCCGGCTGCGCGCCCGTTTCATCGAAATGTCGGTCGCGCGCGCGCAAATGATCCTGTCGACCAGCGATATTTTCTCCGATCCGCTCCAGTTCTTCATCGAAGATATCGATACGTTCTTTACCGGCGATATTCCGTCCGACATCAAGCAGCAGTACTCCCTGCTGCTGGTACAGATGGCTGATTCCTTTGCCATCAAGAACCGCTACCTCGACGCCCTGCGCTATATCGACAAGGCAGTCGGCTATGCGAGCGACCGCCCGGCGATAATCCGGTTCCGCGACAGCACCGTGGCGAAAGCGCTCAGGGAAAATCTCGACCGGGCGCAGCATGAATTTGCACAGGGAACAGCGGAGAACAGCGATGCGGCGCTCATCCGCGCGCTCTACTATGCCGAAGTTGCGATGTTCTTCGATTCAACCTCGGCCGACGCCCGCAGCCTTCTCGGGAAGTGCCGGAAGCGGACTATGGCAATCTGCTGCGACTACCACAAGGCGCTCGATGCGATTACCGATACGCTGCTGTTCCGCAAAATCGACAAGTGTCCCGTGTTCCTCGCGGTAGCCTCGCTCCGGCAGGGCGGCGGGGCAGCGCTCGAAGTGCTGCTGTCGAATTACTCCAACCGCGCGATCGCCCTTACCAATGGAGACTTTTCCCTGCTCGACACTGCCGGCAGGCGGTACAAGGCGCTCGGGGCAGAGAAAAAGATCGGGATCGTCGACCAGTACAAGGACATTCAGTTCCCGCTCCGCTTTCCGAAACCCGCGGGTAAAATTGCCGGGATAGTGTTTGAAAAGGGCGATTTGATCTCGGAAAAATATTTCTTCTAACTGCAAAGTCAAGGTCAAGGTCAAATGCTGGGCGTTCCGTTGGGGTGCCCTTCAGGGCACCCCAACGGCGCGCCTCCGCCGGGCTCTCGGCAGAGCCGAGCCGGTCTGGGGAGCCATGCGGCGCTTTGCGCCTGTGGCTCCCCAAGCTGCCTGCCTCGCTTCGCTTCAGCAGTCACCCTCTGTCCTCGCTAACGCAACGTCAAAAGCCGCCTCACCCCTTGCCCCTCTCCACAAGTGGAGAGGGGAAGATGCCGCTTCGGTGACAGGAGTGAGGCAAAGCCGGTCACCCTTACATCGTCAATATCCGCAAGTTTTTGTGTGGGTGTTTTCTACCATAAAAGAGAGCGTTGCGGGAGGGAAAAGGCGTTTGCCTTCAGGCAAACATCGCCTTTCCCTTCCGCAGGAGGGGGTGTGCCAAAGACCCCGCAGCCCGGCTTTGCGGGCGCGGAGGCTTTGGCCAGGGGGAACCCGCGAAGCGAGGTTCCCCACCAAAGGCACTTATATTGTTGCTGAGCCCTTCTTCCTGAACTTCACAATCTTCTTATCCTTATCCGCCGCATGGCCTTTAGCTTTTTTCGCCTTTGTGGAGGAGGGCTCTGGCTGGTCGGGAGCAGCGTCATTCACATCTGACCCATCGAGGAACGCCACCTTGAGGATGCGGAATTCCACGGAGCGATCCGGGCTGAAAAAACGGCCCTTGACCACATGCGGGGGCTGGAGCTTGAGGACCTGCGGAGTTGGTGGAAAGATGCTCAGGCTCATGAAGTGCATCCAGAGCCACTTGCCTGCCGGCTTTGCCTGGTCGTCGAGCAGGTACCCGGAGCAGATACCGTAGCCGTGAAACACCCATCCCTCCTCTTCGGCAAGGATCTTCCCATCGGGCAGCTTGCGGTCGAGGAGGCAGAAAAGGTCGCCGTTGAAGGGGAATTCGGTAATTGCCTCGGGTGAAACATACCGAGCGGCGTAGTCGAGGATCTCCTGCCTGCTGAGGGTCATTGAAGCTCCTTTCAAGGGAGGATGAAATATACTAAAGGTCCTGGGGCGAAGAGTTGGAAGGATAGGGAGGATAAAGGCAAAGTCAACTTCCGGGCGTTCCGTTGGGGTGCCCTGAAGGGCACCCCAACGGCGCGCCTCCGCCGGGCTCTCGGCAGAGCCGAGCCGGTCTGGGGAGCCATGCGGCGCTTTGCGCCTGTGGCTCCCCAGACTGTCGGGGTCGCTATCGCGCCTCCCGACACCCTCTGTCCTCGCTAACGCAAAGTCAAAAGAATTCAAATACAGAGAAGCGTATCTGCGAGGTTACACTTAAGATAAGCGGAAAGATTGCTAATTATGCCTTTGGATCCCCCGCCTTCGGCGCCCCCTTACTAAGGGATCAAGCTACTGGCGAAAAGCCAGCTTCGGTGGGAAATTTTTCGAGGAATAAATATCCTTTATGTTTTTTCTACCTGAAAAGAGGGCGTTGCGGGAGGGGGAGAGCGTTTGCCTTCAGGCAAACATCGCCTCCCCCTTCCGCAGGAAGGAGTGTGCCTAAAGACGCGTGCCTTTCGCGGCTTTAGGCCAGGGGGAACCGCCATAGCGGTTCCCCCACCAAAAAAAGCTGATTACCTGAACATCACTATATTTATTTCTCGCCATCCTTAAAATCATACGTAATCAGGAACGTATCGTCCTCCCGCTTCGTCGTCACCTTGAATCCCGAATTGTAAAAAATCGCCATCATGAGGTGATTCTTCGCGAGGACGCGCGCCTCGAACCCGAGGATACCGCTCTTCCGCGCAATGTCGGTGAGGATGTCGAGCAGCTCGGTTCCGATGCCCTTCGCCTGCCAGTCGTCCCGGACCAGGAAGGATACTTCCGCCCGTTTGGTCGCCGGATTCTTGAAGCAGTGCGCCACGCCCACGATCTGTTCGCCGCCGAGGTCATTGATAAACGCGGCTATCGACATGTCCTTCGAAAAGTCGATGGTCGTGAACTCCTGGATGAACTTGAGCGGGAACGATTTGATATTCTCGAAGAACCGGAAGGCGAGCGACTGTTCCGAGAGTGCGTAGAACATGTCGCGCAGCGCCTTTTCGTCGCTGGGCTTTATCGGCCGGACGAAGAGTTCGGTCCCGTCGGTCAGGACGCGGCTCGTTTCGTACTCGCGCGGATAGGTCATGCCCGCAGCCGGCAGTTCCTTCTGGTGCGGAAGGATGTAGTTGCGGTTCTTGGCTTCCTTGAGGATCTCGTTGCGGAAGTCGGGATGCGCGATTTCCGCCATCGCGAGCACCCGCTCGCGGATGGTTTTGCCGAAGAGGTCGGCCACGCCATACTCGGTGACCACGTAGTGGACATCGGCACGGCTGAGCACCACGCCCGCGCCTTCCCTGAGTTTCGCGACGATGCGGGAGGTTGTGCCGTCGTTCGAAGTCGAGGGGAGCGCGACAATCGCCTTGCCCTCCCGCGACCGTGCCGCACCGCGGTTGAAATCGACCTGGCCGCCGGCACCGCTGTGGAAGCTGTACCCGATGGAGTCGGAGCACACCTGGCCGGTCATGTCCACCTCGATCGCGACATTGACCGACACCATCTTCGCATGCTGGCCAATCACGAACGGGTCGTTGACATAATCGGATGTCCGGAATTCGAACAGCGGATTTTCATGAATGTAATCGTAGAGCTTGCGCGTTCCCATGCAGAAGGAGGAGATGATCTTGCCCCGGTTGATGGTCTTGCGGCTCCCGTTTATTACCCCGGACTCGATGAGCGGGATGATGGCGTCGTTGAACATCTCGGTATGGATGCCGAGATCGTGCTTCCCGTCGAGGAAGCGCAGCACCGCCTGCGGAATCGTGCCGATGCCCACCTCGAGCGTCGAACCCGTCCTCGATAAGCGAGGCCACGTTGCGGGCGATCGCTTCCTCAACCGCGCTTACCGCCGGCAGGGCCGATTCGAGAATTTCGCGGCTTGAGAGAACCACCGCGTCGACCTTTTCAAGCGGAATGAACGAGTCGCCGAAGGTGCGCGGCATCTTTTCGTTGACCTCGGCTATGATCGTGAGGCAGTTCTCGACCGCGGCCTTGACGATATCGACCGAGACACCGAGGTTCAGGTTGCCGTTGCGGTCCGGCGGGGCGGTCTGGATGAGGCAGACATCGATCGGCAGCTTTCCGGTCTTGAAGAGCGAGGGGATTTCGGAGATGAACATGGGGATATAATCCGCACGTCCCTCTGCCACCGCCTCGCGAACCCTATCGGAAAGAAAGAAACTGTAGGTGCGGAATTTTTTCGCGAACTCCTCCCTTACGTAGGGCGCGTCGCCCGCGGCGAGGAGGTGGTAGATTTCCGCATCCATGATGTCGTTGCGGTCGCTCGCCAGCTCATCGACCAGCGCCTGCGGCTGGCCGCAGCCGGTTCCGATGAAGATGCGGTCGCCCGGTTTGATCTTGCGGATAGCCTGCGAGGCTTCCATGATTTTCGATTTGTATAGCTGTTCCCATGCCGGCATTATACACGCTCCTTGGACAGAATGATTCTGGCATCGATGACGAACGCTCCGTCGCCCTCGTACCCCGCTTTGAGCGGGTTGATATCGATCTCACTTATTTCCGGAAAATCGAGCACCAGCTGCGAAAGCCGCTGCATGTTCTGCACAATTGCTCCGATGTCGACCCCTTTTTCGCCCCTGACACCGGTAAGAAGCCGGTACGAACGCGTGCGTTCGAGCATCTTGCGGCAATCCTCCTCGGTCAGCGGTGCGAGCCCGAAGGTGACGTCCTTGAGCACCTCCACGAAAATGCCGCCCAGCCCGAACATGAGCATGGGCCCGAACTGCGGGTCCTTCTTCATGCCGAGAATGGTTTCGCGGCCGCCCATGATCATCTTTTCAAGCAGCACGCCGCGAAGCTCGGCCTCGGGCTTGTTGCGCTTGATCCGGAGCATCATGAGCTCGAAGGCATCTTCCACCGCCTGCGCGTTGGCAAGGCCGATTTTGACCCCTCCGCAATCGGATTTATGCAGGATATCCGGGCTCGAAATCTTCATGGCTACCGGGTAGCCGAGTTCGTTGGCAAACCGGACCGCCTCGTCGGGCGACATTGCCACCGCGCCCGGCGGCACGTTGAAGTTGTACGCCGAAAGGATTGCCTTTGCATCCGACTCCCCGATCTCGTAGGCGCCCCGCGTAACCGCGGATTTGATGGTCTTCATGACCGGGAACTTATTGACCGCAAACCGCTCGATGACGCGGATGGGGCGCGCGCGGTACCGGCTGTAGGTCACCATTTCACGCATGGCCGACGAGGCACGCTCAGGAATCGGGTAGCAGGGAATCTTATTCTGGCGAAGGAGGTCCACTCCATCCGCGACTGCGGCAGCTCCCATGAAACAGGCAAATATCGTTTTTTTGTACTTTGCGGAGGCATCGACGATCGCCCTGGCGGTTTCAACGGCATCGGTCATCTTCTGCGGCGTCAGGATGACAATGACACTATCGACCGTATCGGTATCCATGAGCACGTTTATCGCCTTGGCGTAGACTGCTGCGCCGGCATCGCCCAGCACATCGACCGGATTGTGGATCGAACCGGCGGGCGGCAGGATCTTCCTGAGCTTCTCACGGGTCGCTTCGTCGAATCGAGCCATGGTGAGTCCGGCCATTTCGAGCGCATCGGTCATCATGATCCCGGGACCGCCGGCGTTGGTGACTACCGCAATACGGTCGCTTTTCGGCAGCGGCTGGTAGGCGAACGCCACTGAAATGTCGAATAGTTTCTCAATGGAGTCGGCCCTTATGACGCCGGTGCGCGCGAAGGCGCTGTCGTAGGCGGCATCCGCTCCTGCAAGGCTGCCGGTATGCGACGCAGCTGCCTTGGCGCCCGAGGCGGTGCGGCCCGACTTGAGAATGACTATGGGTTTGGTCTTGCTTACCCGTTCGGCAACCCGCATGAACTCCTGGCCGTGCGTGATGTCTTCGAGATAGGCCGCAATGACGCGGGAGTTTTCATCGTTCTGGAGGTAATCAAGGAAGTGCACCTCATCGAGCGTGGCTTTGTTTCCTATGGAAGCAAGCATGGACCAGCCGATTTTGTCGCGGGTGGCCATGTCCTGGATTGCGGTGAGGAGCGCGCCCGACTGTGAGATGAGGGCGATGGAGCCCGGCTCGCCCGCCGTCTGGCCGAACGAGGCGTTGAGCTTGTGCCACGGGTTGATGAGGCCGAGGCAGTTCGGTCCCACCAGTGTTATCTTGAACTCCTCGACGATCTGCGCCATTTCGCGCTGGAGCTTGCGCCCCTCTTCACCGGTTTCGCCGAAACCGGCAGTAATGACGATTACCGCGGTGACTCCTTTGGCGCCGCACTCTCTGAGCATTGGATTCACCATTTCGCGTTTGATCACGAAAATGGCGAGGTCGACCGGACCGGGCACGGCCATGAGTGAGGAATAGCACTTCTTTCCTTCGATCTCACTGGCCTTGGGATTGATCGGGAAGATTTCCCCGGCAAAACCATCGTTTATGAGATTCTTCAGGACGTAGTTTCCGACTTTGGTCGGGTCGGTGGACGCGCCGACTACTGCCACCGATTTCGGCTTTAATAACTTCTCAAAACTCATCGTGTAAATCCCCCCTCCCGGTCATGTCGTGTGGTAGAGCCTGATGGCAAATTCTTGCGAGGAGCGCCGACGACGGCATGCGGAGTTGAAAAAAGAGAGTGAAAAATAAATGACGGGGCGCGTTCCTCAAAATAGCGCCATGCCGCTACTGAACATTCCAGTCATAGTATAGCATATTTCCGGAAAAAAAGAAGCGCCGGTTCGGCCGCGGCACGGCGGTTCAGCGACGGTAGCTATTGCGTCCCAGGGCGTAGAGGTCATTTCCGGCGGAGTCAATTGCCACGATGAGCGGCATATCCCGCACTTCGAGCCGGTACACCGCCTCCGGTCCAAGGTCGTCATAGCAAACGCAGGATGCAGCAACAACCGATCGGGCGACGAGCGCCCCGGCTCCGCCGACCGCGGCAAAATAAACGCATCCAAGCTTTCGCATAGAGTCTATGACAGCTGCGCTGCGCTCTCCCTTGCCGATCATGCCCTTGAGCCCGGTGGCAGCGAGGAGGTCGGGCGTGTAGACGTCCATGCGCGCGGAGGTGGTGGGCCCGGCGCTGCCGATGGGACGACCTGGTTTTGCCGGGGAGGGTCCGCAGTAGTAGAGCACCTGGCCGGCAAGATCGATGGGAAGTTTTGAGCTGGTGTTAAGCAAGGCCATGAATCGCTTATGGGCGGCGTCCCGGGCGGTGTAAATAATTCCTGAGAGGAGGATAGAATCACCGGCGTGGAGAGAAGAAATAAGAGGATCGGTAAGAGGAGTGGTAATATTTATAGGTTTCATAGTATTCGGCTCTTTCTTGGTGGGGGAACCTCGCTTCGCGGGTTTCCCCTGGGCTGAAGCCGCGCAAAGCCGCGTCTTCAGCCACACCCCTTCCTGCGGAAGGGGGAGGCGATGTTTGCCTTAAGGCAAACGCTCTCCTCCTCCCGCAACGCTCACTTTAGGTAGAAAAAATATGGGAAAATGAAAAATCAAAAGAAATCCCCCCTTAGCCCCCCTTTGTAAGGGGGGCACCAAAGGCGGGGGATCTTGATTAATACTGATAACATTATATTTTTAATTGCGTTATATCTATCATTTAAATTCATACTTTAATATTTTTTTGTTTTATTCCCTTCCCTATCGGTGGCGTTGCGGAGGTACGAAGGCGCCTGCTGAGCATAGCTAGGCAGGCATCGCCTTCGTACCTCCGCAGGAGGGGGTGTGTCGGAGACGCGGCTTTGCGCGGCTCCGACCAGGGGGAACCGCTTTAGCGGTTCCCCCACCAGAAAAAAGCTTGTATCTAAGATTCCTCCTGGTCCCTCTTACCCCAACCCCAAGCCTATAATTCAATAGAAGCCCGTCTCGCCGCATGACAATTCAAATTCACAGCTACCGGAAGGGACGCCAAGTGGCAGGCGCACTGTTCGATGTGTACCGCGAGTGCGGTTATCCGCCCTCCCAGCCCCTGCGGCCCCACTCCCGAGGCATTTATAATTTCCAAAATCTTCTGTTCGAGCCGGGCATATCTGTTATCTTCGTTCCGCTCCCCGACCGGGCGCAGAAGCGACTTTTTAGCCAAGTACATTGCCTGATCCGACCCGCCGCCTATGCCAACTCCCACGATCACGGGCGGGCAGGGCTTGCCTCCGCTATTTATCACGGTTTCGGCAACGAACGCCGCGACCCCCACCTCACCCTGCGACGGTTTGAGCATTGCAAGCGCGCTCATGTTTTCGCAGCCGCCCCCCTTGGGGAGAATCGTTATCCGGAGCGTTTCGCCTGGAACGCTTGAAATGTGGATCATTGCAGGGGTGTTATCGCCGGTATTCTTCCGGTCGAAGAGGGGGTCGGCTACCATGGATTTGCGAAGGAAACCGTCGCGGTATCCCCGGCGGGTACCCTCCTGGATGGCCTCGGCAAGCGTTCCGCCCGCTACCAGAACCTCGGCGCCAAGCTCCACGAAGAAGTTCGCCATGCCGGTGTCCTGGCAGATGGGGTCGTCGAGGCCCGAGGCGATGTCGGCATTTTCGAGGCACTGACGCAGGATCTCGCGTCCGGTCGGTGACTCTTCCTGCGCCAGGGCCTTTTTCAGGGCAGCCAGCACATCCGGCGGCAGTTCGGTTGCGGCTTCTTCGCAAATCTTTGCAACTGCTTCTATAATAATGTTATAGGGTATTGTCTTCATGTTTTGATTTAAGCTTTCCTTCTGAGGGGGAAACCTCGCTACGCGGGTTTCCCCTGGCCCGAAGCCGCCAAAAGCCGCGTCTTCGGACACACCCTTTACCTCACCCGGCTCGAAGCTCGCCGCCCTCTCCTGAAGAGAGAGGGAGACAAGATCAAATTAAGAATAGTTACGAAGTTGCCTTTTTACCTTTTCGCAGAGGCTTCGTGGGTCCCCGCCGCAGGGTGCCTGTTATGAAGCACTCCCACCTCGTGCGGCTGGTACAATCAAAATTATAATAATCCGTCCATTTTGCCTTTTGGGCAAAATGGGTTGACCCGGCTCAGCCATCCAATAGCATTTGAATGTTCTTTATCTTCTTCTTTTGGATTCCGGCTCAGCAATCCAAAAGAACTTAAATTTTCTTCTGCCCTTGGATTCCTGCGCCCTATCTCTTTGCTATCTCCTCCCCCATCCTCTCCAATTTTTTCCGGTATCCGGCCAGATCAAAATCCTTAATTCCCGCAACACCCGTTTTAATTGCCGCCTCAGCCACGGCCGCGCTCTCCTCAACCAGCACCCGCGGATCGAGCGGCTTTGGTATTATGTACTCCGGGCCGAATTCGAGCTTCTTGAGCCCGTAGCCTTCGAGCACCGATGCAGGAATGCCGGGCTTCTGCGCGAGCGAAGCGAGGGCGTGCGTTGCAGCGACCTTCATCTCCTCGTTGATGGTATGGGCGCGCACATCGAGGGCGCCGCGGAAGATGAACGGGAATCCGAGAACATTGTTCACCTGGTTGGGAAAGTCGGACCGGCCGGTCGCCATGACTAGGTCGGCGCGGGCATCCAGCGCTTCTTTATAACCGATTTCAGGATCCGGGTTTGCCATGGCAAACACTATCGGCCGGGGGGCCATGCTCTTCACCATGGCAGGGGACACGAGGCCGCCTACCGAGAGCCCGGCGAATACATCCGCGCCCTCCATCGCCTCGGTAAGCGTACGTTTCGAGGTGACGTGTGCAAACGGCTCCTTATACTTGTTGATCCCCTTCACCCTGCCTTTGTACACAACGCCCGTGCTGTCGACAAGCGTGATGTTTTCGAGTTTTGCACCGAGGCGGATATAGTGCAGCGCGCAGGAGATTGCCGCGGCGCCGGCGCCGGAGAACACGATTTTAAGCTCGGCCAGGGACTTGCCCTGAACCTTGGCCGCATTGAGGAGCGCCGCGCCGGAGATGATCGCGGTGCCGTGCTGGTCGTCGTGGAACACCGGAATGGACATAGTCCGCTTCAGCTCTTCTTCGATGATGAAGCACTCCGGCGCCTTGATGTCTTCGAGGTTGATGCCGCCGAAAGTCGGTTCGAGCAGTTTGACCGTCCGGATGATTTCGGCAGGATCTTTGGTCCCAAGTTCGATATCGAAGACATCGATATCCGCGAAACGCTTAAACAGGATGCCCTTGCCCTCCATGACCGGTTTCCCGGCAAGGGGCCCGATGTCGCCCAGACCGAGAACGGCGGTTCCGTCGGTAATCACGGCCACGAGATTCCCCTTCGCCGTGTAGCGGTAGGCGGCTTCGGGGTCGCGCTCGATCTCCCGGCACGGTTCGGCAACGCCGGGGGTATAGGCGAGCGACAGATCCTTCTGGGTACGGCACGGCTTTGTGGCAACCACCTCTATCTTTCCGCGACGACCTTGCTCATGGTAGTCGAGCGCTTCCTGCCTGAGGGACATGGTATCGATTCCTTTCAATGATGGTCGGATTTTCAGGGTTTAAAAAAATACAATAATCATGCGATGCAGAAATTTTTGAAGATTTTGATTTCCCGGCCTGCCTTGTACCTTTTGCGGGTTTTAGCCTTGCAGGATTAAGCGCGTTGCAACTTCGCCCATGTCGTCCGGTTCTGGTAAATATGGGCGTTGCAATGACAGCAGACCGGCAGACTCGGGTACTCTCCCCGCAGCATCGCCTCGCGGTAGCGATTGATTGCCTTGCCCTGCCAGATTTCCTTTATGCTTTGCCGGCCGATATCGCCCACCTCCGCCTTTAAGTCGTAATCGAGGCAGCACAGGCCTGCCCTGCCGTCGGCGGCAATGACGAGCTCGTCCCAGGGGTGTACGCAGGCGAAATCAAAAGAGCCCCTCTGCGATTTTTCCAGACTCTGGCCCACATTCAAATCCGGCTTCGTCCCGAGCCAGGTGTTGTAATCGCTGACATCGACCTTATCTACAAGCGGCGACCAGTAACGCAAAAATTCAGGGATCTCCCTTTCCGTCGGTTGCATTTTGATTATGGTGACGCGAATCTGCGGCTTCCTCTCTTTTGCCGCTTTCCGATAGTCGATAAAAAAATGAACGTTCTTCATGACGGATTCAAAATCAACGTTCCGGCGAACCGACTCATAGGTGGCTTTGGTCATTCCATCTATATCGAAGTTGATGATATCGAGCAGTCGCTCGTCGATTATCGACCTGCTCACCTCTTCGGAAAGGAGGCCGGCATTGGTCGACAGGTAGAGCTTCGCGGCGGGAAGTTCATGGCGAATCCGACGAACCAGGCCGGTGAAATCCCTGTTGCATAGAGAATCGCCGAACCAGAACAGGTTTATTTTCCTCACCGGTTCGCCCCTGCACGAGCCGATAATCTGAGCCAGCGTTTCGGCGCTCATGTTTTGAATTTTTCGGGTCAGCAGATCGCGCGGGCACATGATGCAGGAGGCGTTACAGATGTTCGACAGCTCGATCGAAAGCAGCCGGGGAAACCTCTCTCTTTTTTTCCGATTTATGTTGAATAGGATCTTCTTGAGGCTCATGGGTAAGCGGGGTTTCTCATGTTTCAGGTTTCAGGGAAAAAATTAAACAATTTTTTTTATCATCTTCTAATTTGTTTTCTACCTGATGGAGGCGTTGCGGAGGTACGCGAGCGCCTGCTGAGCGACAGCGAGGCAGGCATCACCGCGTACTTCCGCAGGAAGGGGTGAGTCGGAGACGCGGCTTTGCGCGGCTCCGACCAGGGGCTGGTGCAATTAAAACTAATAATAATCCGTCCATTTTCCCTTTTGGGGAAAATGGATAACCCGCGTAGCGAGGTTCCCCCACCTAAGGCATTAAAAACTCTTATTATACCTTCGCCTTCTGTATCGTCGACATCGCGGTAGCGATAATTGCGCCAACATCGGCAAGGTTTGTCGGAATAATGAGCGTATTCCCGGTCTTCGCGATGTTGCCGAACTGGGTGATATACTGTTCCGCGACCCGGAGCTGCACCGCCTCGAATCCGCCCGTCGATTTAATCGATTCAGCGACCTTCTGGATCCCCTCGGCAGTGGCTTTGGCAACCAGGAGGATCGCCTCGGCCTGGCCCTGCGCCTCGTTGATCCGCTGCTGCTTGTTTGCTTCCGACTGCTTGATCACCTGCTGCTTCGCACCTTCCGCATTGTTGATGGCCGCGTCTCTCGTGCCTTCGGACTGCAGGATGAGCGCGCGCTTCTCCCGCTCTGCGCGCATCTGCTTCTCCATTGCGGCGAGGATGTCCTGCGGCGGCTGGATGTTCTTGATTTCGTAGCGGAAAACTTTTACGCCCCACGATTCGCTCGCCTTGTCGAGCTCGGTCACCACCTGCATATTGATATGCGATCGCTCTTCAAAGGTGCGGTCCAGCTCGATTTTCCCTATTTCGGAACGCAGGGTGGTCTGCGAGAGCTGGGTAATGGCAAAGAGCAGGTTCGAAATCCCGTATGAGGCGCGTTCCGGGTCGAGAATTTTATAGTACAGGACGCCGTCGACCCCTACCTGAACGTTGTCTTTAGTGATACAGACCTGCTCCGCAATCTCGAGCGCAACCTCCTTGAGGCTGTGCTTGTAGCGAATGGTATCCATAAACGGGAAGAGCAAATAGAACCCGGCATTCAGAATCCCATGGAAGCGCCCGAGGCGTTCCACCACAAAGGCACTCTGCTGCGGCACCACGACCGCGGTCCTCGCGATGATGATGAGAACGACAAACGCAATGACCAGAACTGCAATCAGGCCACCTCCCATAGTTCCCTCCGTTATGATTTAGGTTTAACCACAAGACGCAATCCGTCGCGCGAAATGACGATGCATGGGGCTTTTGCGGGCAGCTCCGTTTCTCCGGCGTTTCTCGCCTGCCAGGTCGTGCCGCGCACCTCGACCATCCCCTCGCCTCCTGCGGCAATTGTCTCCTTCGCGCTCCCCTCTTCGCCGATAAACTCGTTGCGGTCGGAGCGAGGGGTCGATTTTTTAACCCTCTCGACGAGCTTCTTTCGAAAAAAGGAGATGTTCACGGTCATGAGAAGGATGAAAATGATGATCTGGATGAGGGCGGAGGGGATGCAAGCCGCCGCGGCTCCGGCGATTATGGCTGCAAGACCGATGAAGAACAGGTAGAACCCTCCCGGGGTCAGCATTTCGAGAAGCAGGAGGAGGATGCCCAGCGATACCCATTGCCACCATAAAATATGCATAGTTTTGATTCCTTGGCCCTGGGGCCGGGGTGCTTCCGGAAGAGATTTCTATGGGATTTTAGTGAACCAAGGAAAATAGATTTACGCGGGATGAGAGTCAAAATTATAAATACAAATACAAATCTAAATACAGAAGAAAAAGCAAGGCCAAAGGCTTCTGATGGGGAAACCTCGCTACGCGGGTTGCCCATTTTCCCCAAAAGGGAAAATGGACGGATTATTATTAGTTTTAATTGTACCAGCCCCTGGCCTGAAGCCGCGCAAAGCCGCGTCTCCAGGCACACCCTTTCCTGCGGAGGTGCGCGCCGATTCCTGCCTTCGGCAGGAGGCTGCGCACCCCCGCAACGCTCCCATTTGGTAGAAAAAACATGAAGAACTACTAAAAAAATAGAGGCAATATGCAAATTGCACTATTGTTGATTATCGATGTCCACAATGACGGCAAGATAAAATAGCCCCCCCTTGTAAGGGGGGGGCGGCGAAGCCGGGGGGGCTTTCCTCTCGGGAAACGAAGCAGCCACGGGCAATCAGCAGATAGGCTTTACAAATTCTTTTATGTTCTTTCTACCTAATGAGAGCGTTGCGGGAGGGGGAGAGCGTTTGCCTTCAGGCAAACATAGCCTCCCCCTTCCGCAGGAAGGGGTGTGGCAGAAGACGCGGCTTTGCGCGGCTTCTGCCCAGGGGGAACCATTTTTTAATGTTTCCCCCATCAGAAGCTTTTAGATCGGTTCCCCCACCAAAGGCTATTAGATTCCTCGTTCCGCCGAAACCTCATAAACTTCCTTATATTTTGACGCTGCCCGCTCCCAGGAGAATTTCCGGACCTCTTCGAGCCCGTTCAACACGAGCTTTGCATAATCGTCGGGACGCGAGTACAGGTCAACTGCGCTGATGAGGGCGGCGTGCGCTGCCTGCACGAGTGCTTCGAAGAGCGGCAGCTGCTTCCTCTCCCGCGGGGAAAGCTTGAGGAGCTGTTTCCACTCCTTTCCGGCAGCTATATCGGGATAGTTTTCGCGAAACAGGATGCCGGTCGGGTGGTCCTCATTCCCGTCAAGCGGCAACGAGCCGTAAAAAGCCGGGACCTTTACCGGCTGGGCAGTATTCACCTGTATCCAGAGTCCCCCGGTGCCCCGGGCTATGACCGGCGTGCCTGCCGCGAGCCCCTCGTTGGCGGAACCGAACGGCTCGTAAAGCGAGGGCATGAGGAGGAAACTCGATCCCCGGAGCACCAGTTCATAGACCCGTCGCGGAATTTTTTCCGGCCAGATCTCGATATCCCCTTCGAGCCGGGCGGCAATTTTGGCAAAAAACTTCAGGTCGGTTTCGAAGGTCTTGGAGGAGCGGCTCGGGCAGAAAAAAAGCCTGGCCGACCCGCGCGGCAGGCGCTCGAAGGCGCTGAACATGAGATCGAACCCCTTCTGCATCAAGTCCATCCGTCCCGCCATGAAGAATATCGGAACACCGGGGTTTTCGTCTCTAAATTTCATGGCCCCGATCGATCGGCTGTCACGGTATTTCCCGATCGCCTGCAGGAACCGTTTCCGGTAGGTTTGCTTACGCGACAGAAGCTTGCCGAATCCCCCTGCCGCAGCTTCACGGAGCACGGGAGCAGTAAACGGCTCCGAAGCCTCGCTGAAGAGCCCGTTTTCAATGCCGAGGGGCGGGTTCATGGAAAAAACCTTCTGCAAATGGTTGGCAAAGATGGTCAGCTGGAGCGGGTCGTGGGCAAGCTCACGCGCAAAGGGCGTGCTCACCGTGGCAAGCGGACCCGAAAGCATGGGGATAGAACATTGGAGCACGGTCTCGCCCTTGAGTCCCCTGCCGAAGTAACGGCGCCTGATTTCGGCGGGCATCGGCGAATCAAAGGAGTTGTGGAGCGTCAGGACCGAGCGGATGCCTCGCAGAATTCCCTCCTGCTCGGCAATTCTGGCGGTGAGGGAAACGAGTGCGGTCTCCCATTCGTGGGCATGGAATAGGATGTTGTCGGTAACGGAGAGACCCTTAAGGGCAAAAGGCACCGCGGCGACAAAGGCGAGCGCATCGAGCAGCAGGTCGTCCGGATTGTCGTAGCCGTACGGGTTATCGATCGCCGAAAACCTGCCTGGAATCTCAAGGTAATACGATGGCGTTTCAACCGAGGTATCGCGGAAACAGGAGAATATGCCCTCGTGGCCGCCGCATTTGAAGGTCATCTTATCCAGAGCACAACTTGAACAGCCCGGCCTTGCGTGCGGTCCGCATCCCGGAAACGCCGACATGGTAGGGACTGAAGAACAGGACCTTCTCCCCCATCTTTACCAGCTGCTGGGCCAGATACCTGGTCGCCGGCGCGAGTCCACCGAGCGATGCATAACGATTCTCAAAGGCGAGCTGGACAATGGTCCTCTCCCCGTTTTTGAAGGCCGGGAGCGGGATGGGAAGCCCGTCAGCGACCGACTTGCCGAAATACTCCTCCGAGCTGCGGCGCAATTGTGGCCACAGCTCGAGCCTCATGGAAAAAAAACGATCGTAGTGCTCAAGAGTCGTCATGGTGCCTTTTGGATAATTATAGAACTTTCGACCAATAAGTGGGGAAAAATAACTGGGGCCGGGGGTAATGGAGATTGTGGTTTTTTTTAATGGGAAGCAAATAGGAGAAGATTCAGGCTTTTTGGTGGGGGAACCATTAAAAAATGGTTCCCCCTTGGCTGAAGCCCCCAAAGCGGGTCTTCAGCCACACCCCTTCCTGCGGAAGTGGGCGGCTATGTTTACCTTTGGCAAACGTTCGCCCACTCCCGCAACGCTCACATTAGGTAGAATACACACGGAAAGGCAAAAGCAAGAATGGTGTGGCCCGGGTCTATGACCCGGGAGCCTGAGCATCTCTGCAACGCCACCATTTGGTAGAATACACCTAAGAAAAATTGCGAAAAAGGAGAAGGTTACTTTTCATAGGTGTTGTAAAGTATGACCCCCTTAGTAAGGGCTCAAGCCGCGGGCGAATAGGCCGCTTCGAAGGCTGGGGATCTCTTAGGTCAGGAATGAGTATCTGCATAATAATATAAGCAGACTTGGATACTGTCTTTTGCGTCATCTTTTTATTAATCTTTACAATGTTCTTTCTACCCTAATAGAGGGCGTTGCGGGAGGGGAATGGCGTTTGCCGGAGGCAAACATCGCCTTTCCCTTCCGCAGGAGGGGGTGTGCCTGAAGACGCGTGCCTTTCGCGGCTTCAGGCCAGGGGGAACCATGGTAAATGGGTCCCCCATCAAAGGCCTTTAGAAAGGTTCCTCCACCAGAGGCCAATTAATTGATATTTAGCTACATCATATATATCGGATCGACATCTATTATTAGTCGAATTTTCTCCTTCGACCGCTCATGATTCCCCCTGACCGATGCCAGTACCCCGGACAGGAGCTTCGGCGAGGCGGCTTTCAAAAGCAGCGAGAATCGGAAATCGTTGCCCATTTTTTCGAGCGCAGCCGGGGCAGGCCCGAGAAGGGCAATGGACGGTGCAGTGGCCTTTATTCCGGCGGCGATTTTGCCGATCGACGCTTCCACGTCATCGGCCCGTGAACCGGCGACGACGATGCGCGCCAACTTGGCAAACGGCGGGTAGCACAGCTCTTTGCGGTTCGGAAGCTCGTTTGCGTAAAAGCCCTCGTAATCGTGCCGGGCCGAGGCTGAAATTGCCGGATCGTCGGGATAGCCGGTCTGGATCACCACCTCGCCAACACTGTCGTTGCGGCCCGCACGGCCCGCCACCTGGGTGAGCAGCTGGAAAGTACGCTCCGAGGCACGGAAATCAGGGAAGAGCAAACCGAGGTCGGCCTGGAGCACCCCGACAAGCGCCACCCCGGGAAAGTCGAGCCCCTTGGCCACCATCTGCGTGCCGAGCAGGATATCGGCCTCCCGTCGCGCGAACGCTTCGAGGATCGTATGGTGCGACCGCTTGCCCTGCGTGGTATCGTGGTCCATCCGCAAAATCCTCGCGCCGGGGAATTTCGCCAGGAGCATCTCCTCGGCCTTCTGAATCCCGATGCCCTGGTACTTCATCTGCTCGCCATGACAGAGGGGACAGAGGTCGGGCGCAGCCTCCTCATGGCCGCAGCAGTGGCATTTGAGGAGATAGCCGGTCCGGTGGTAGCGCAGCGGCAGCGAGCACGCGGTGCAACGATGGGTAAACCCGCACTCTTTACAGAGCAGCACGGCGGAGTAGCCGCGCCGGTTGAGGAGCAGGATGATCTGCCGCCCTGCCGCAAGCGCTGTATGCATGGAGGCTTCGAGCCGGTGCGAAAGGATGGTCCAGTTCCCGGCGGCGCGCTCCTTGTTCATGTCGGCGATCTCGACGGCCGGAAGCCGCGCCGCGCCGAACCGGTTTGCAAGCGTCAGGAGGTGGTACTTCCCGTTCAGGGCATTGTAGTAGCTCTCGAAACTCGGCGTCGCGCTCCCGAGCACCACGAGCGCCCCGCCGAAAACGCCGCGCATGATGGCGACGTCGCGCGCATGGTACCGCGGCTCGGTATCGGTCTGCTTGTAGCTTCCGTCATGCTCCTCGTCGACGATGATGAGCCCCACGTTGTCGCACGGAGCAAGAACGGCGCTCCGGACGCCGATGACCAGCCGTTTCGTGCCGGTCACGAGTGCCTGTAAACTGTCGCGGCGCTCGCCGTCGGACATCCGGCTGTGGATGACGGTCACCACATCCCCGACCGCCGCGCGAAACCGCATGATGGTCTGCGGGGTGAGCGAAATTTCCGGGACCAGGATGATGGCGCTCCTGCCCTGCGCCAGGATCCGCCCGGCGAGCTCGGTGTAGACATGGGTCTTGCCGCTCCCGGTGATGCCGTGCAGGAGGAACGGCTTGTCCGGTGACGCCTGGCGCGCCATGATCGTCTCGACGGCATCCCGCTGCTCGGCAGTCAAGGTCACCGAAACCGGCTCAACCGGTACCGTGCCGGAAAACTCTTCGCGAGCCACGGTTTTGCTTATAGCCGCTACAACCTTTTTCCGGCAGAGCGCGCCGAGGACGGACGATGAAATCCCGAATCGATTCTCAAGGTCCTTCCGGGTAAGGGGCTCCCCACAGGTCTTAATTGCCTCAAAAGCAGCCTTCTGCAGCTTCGTCAGTTCCGGCCCCGCGGATTCGGGATCCACGGCCTGGAAGACGACGATTTTTTTCGCCGATGCGGCGGTAATGCCCTTCCCGACAAGGGGGCGGAAGACCCGCCCGAGGTCGCACTGGTAGTAGGCGGCGATCCACTGGTACAGCTTGATGAGCGAGCTGCCGCTGTCGGTCCAGCTCCCGGAGCGCACCCCGAGGATCGGCTTGAGTGAAGCGTATTCCGATTCCGCCTTCTCCGCAACCACAACGCCCCAGAGCGTGCGCCCCTTGAGATCCACCTGGACCGGCATGCCGGCGGACAGCTTGCCGAGGAACTCTTCGGGAACGCCGTAATCGTAGACCCCCCTGACCGCGATGGGAAAGGCGATTGAGGCCACTCGCTCGAATTTCTTGTTTTCGGTCGTCATCATGGGGTGGTAGTAATAAACACTATGGAGGAGGAAAAGGCAAGACTAGAAATAAAAAGAGTTACTGCTCAGGTGGGGAAACCATTTACAATGGTTTCCCCTGGCCAAAGCCTCCGCGCCCGCAAAGCCGGGCTGCGGGGTCTTTGGCAAACCCTTTCCTGCGGAAGTGGGCGGCTACGTTTGCCTCTGGCAAACGCTCGCCCACTCCCGCAACGCTCACATGAGGTAGAAAGAACATAAACGTCAACAACTCCTTGATAGGTTCCCTATCCCCCCCTTTAAAAGGGGGGCGCCGAAGGCGGGGGGATTCGTACCGGAAATGCGGCTTTCGAATTAATGAGGGCACGGCACGCCGTGCCCCTACGGATCCATCAATCAAGGGCAACCGGATGGAGTCGTCCCTGCAAAATCTTTCATGTGTTTTCTACCCTGAGAGAGGGTGTTGCGGGGTAAAAGATGGCTTCAGGCTTCAGGAAAAGTAATCCCCACCAAGGGCCTTTAAAAAAAGCCTTGATTATCTAATAATAATCATCTTACAATCTAAAATGGAAAAAAGGAGCCTTAATTGCAGATCGACCTCCATGACGCCCGGCCCGGAATGATACCCACCGAGGATATCGTTCTCCCCGGCAATACCGGCACCGTCCTGAAGCTGCAGCCATTGACCAATGATACTATCTTCCGATTGAAAATTGCCGGTATCAAACAGATCGCAATAGTAAGCCGCGACAAGCCCTACGACCTTGCCGGACCCGTGCCCGCCGGACAACCCGGCGATCCGGCGCAGCCTGCGCCCGACCCCGAGATTCCCTCGCCACGCAATGCGCCCCTCCCGCCGAAGCTGGAGGTCGCCATTGCCCGCAACGCGATGTCCGCCGCACTCACGGTGGTGCCCGCCGGGCCGGTCAGCGAGGAGCTGACCCTCGATGCTCTGCAAGCCGCACTGCGACAGAGCGGGATAACAACCGGGGTGAACGAGGGGCTCCTGATCGATATCCTGGCACAATGGACAAAAGAAAAACAGCATGCGGTGTTCGAGGGCGTGGCCCGGGGTATCCCCCCCTGCGAGGGCGATCACGGGTCGGTCGAGTTCCTCTTCAACACCCAGACCTCCCTTTCTCCGAAGGTCAATCCCGACGGCACCGCCGATTACCGGGAGGTCAACATTTACAATCCCGTGGGCCAGGGCAGGAAACTCGCCCGGCTCAGGGAGCCGGGTAAGGGAGTACCCGGCACGACGATATTCGGCGAAGCCATTCCCGCCGACGACGGGAAACCGGCCGCCATTCCGGTCGGGCCGAACACGCACCTTGACGCCGACGGCGAACTCGCGGCCTCCATCGACGGCGTGGTCCGCTATGCGAACGGGCTTGTTGAGGTGGTCGAGGGGTTTACCATCGACGGCGACGTCGATTTTTCGACCGGGAACATCCGCTACGACAAGTCGGTCATGATCAAGGGCGATATCAAGCCGGGATTCCGGGTGGAGTGCGGCGGCGACCTGCAGGTGGAGGGGCTCATCGAGGACTGCACGCTCATCGTCGGCGGCGCGGTGCTCTGCAAGCACGGCTTCATCGGCCAGGGCAAGGGCCTCCTTGAGGCCGAGGGAGATGTCAACCTCGGATTCGTCATGAATCAGACCGTCAAGTCCCGGAAGAGCGTCAACATCGCCCGGGAAGCCATCAACAGCCGGATCTACGCCCAGAACTCGATAAGCGTGCACGGGAAGCCGCTGTCGGTCGAGGGCGGAACGCTCATGGCGCGCGAGTCCATAGCCCTTCACGGGGTGGGAAACCGTGCAGGGGTGCGGACGAACCTGGAGGTGGGATCCGACTATACCCTCCTCGAAGAGCTTATACAAAATGAGGAGGAGGGGATTGCGCTCAAGGGAAAACACTACGAATATTCCGAAATTATCAAGAAGTACCACCGCTTCGCCGCCATCAAAAAGCGCCTGAGCCCTTCGGAAGAACTTCTGGTGAGTAAACTGGAAGCGGCAGTGGCGCGGCTTGAGGAACAGCTGGCTGAGCTCTATGAACGGCGGGAGGCGATCCGCGGGGGCCTCTATGAAATCGAGCAGGCCTATATCGCCATCGCGCACGCCGCGCTCCCGGGTACGGAATTCAAGATCGGCGAACAGTGGTACACCGTCGAAACCGAGGTGGCCGGTCCCAAAACGGTGCGGCTCCTCCACCATGCCATCGGCATTTTCTAGAAGTGCTTGAGTTCGCCTTTCCCTACCGGAAAGACATTGAATCCAATTTTGTAAAGTGCCCCGTGGTCGAGGATGTTCCTGCCGTCGAAGATAAAGGCCGGTTTCTCCATGCTCTCGAATATGCGCCGGTAATCGAGGTCGCGGTACAGTTGCCATTCGGTACAGACCGCAATGGCATGCGCGCCGCGCGCCGCCGCATAGGGATCGCCGGTCAGTTCGATGGCCGGGAGGCAATCCGCGAGATCGATTTTTGCGTTTTCAAGCGCCTGCGGGTCGGTGATGACCACCTGCGCGCGCTCCTCGATGAGCTGCCGGGCAACCCCGATGGCCGGGGATTCGCGGGTATCGCCGGTATCGGCCTTGAAGGCAAACCCGAACAGCGCGATGCGCTTTCCCGCCACCGTGTTGAACATGGCGGCCACCATGGTGCTCACGAACCGCCGGCGCTGGTGATCGTTCATCGCCACCACGCTCTCCCAGTAGCTTGCCGCATCGGTGAGCCCGTAACTCTGGCATATATAGACGAGATTCAGGAGATCTTTCTTGAAGCAGGAGCCGCCGAACCCGATGCTCGGGGCAAGGAAACGCGGCCCGATCCGGGAATCCATGCCGATGGCCCGCGAGACCTCCATGATGTTCGCCGAGGTCTTTTCGCAGAGCGCGGTGATGGAGTTGATCGATGAAATTCTCTGCGCGAGAAACGCGTTTGCCGCCAGCTTGGAGAGCTCGGCGCTCCAGACGTTGCTCGTCAGGATTTTTTCGGCAGGAACCCAGTTGCCGTAGATTTCAACGATCGTGTCGCGCGCCGCCACCCCCTGCGGGGTCTCCTGCGCGCCGACCAGTACCCGGTCCGGGCTGTCGATATCGGCAACCGCGGTGCCCTCGGCCAGGAATTCGGGATTCGAATACCACCTCGAAATGGATGCCCTTGTCGTTGGCATTCAGGATCCGCGACATGGCCGCGGCGGTCCTGACCGGCAGGGTGCTCTTTTCGACGATGATCTTGTCGGACGCGGCCTCCCGCACGATCATGCGCGCGGTCCGCTCCCAGTGCTGCAGGTCGGCGGCCTTACCCGCCCCTTCGCCGAACGTTTTCGTGGGCGTATTGACCGACACGAAAATGACCTCGGCCTCGCGGATGGCGGCTTCGACCCCGGTCGAGAAAAAAAGATTACGCCCCCGGGCGATCTTCACCACATCGAGTAAACCGGGCTCATAAATCGGCAGGGCGTCGGAATTCCACGCCTCGATCCGCGCCGCATTGATATCCACTACCGTGACCTTATACTGGGGGCAGCGGGCCGCAATCATGGCCATGGTCGGTCCGCCAACATAACCGGCGCCGATGCAGGCGATGTGACGCTTGAATGACGTTCCCTCGTGCATGCTTTTCCTCCGTACCATAGTACAACTGCGGTGCACAAAGCCGAGTGCTTGCCGCAAACCGGCTCAGCCGGGATTTTCCATGACGGCATCCCGGATCTCGCTGAACACGAAGGGTTTCCGGATCACCCCGCGTATCCCGTCGAACCGCAAAAGGTCGAGTTCGAGCTCGCCCTTCCAGCTTGTCATGATGAATACCCTGGTGGCCTCCATGCCGTTGGCCTTGACCCAGCGGGCGATTCCCCGTCCCCCGAAGCCGTGCAGGCAGAGCGGGGCAAAGACCGCATCGAAGGGAGTTTTCTGCATCTCTTCGATTGCGAGTTCCCCGGTATCGACAATAAATACCTCCATCCCGAGCCGCAACAGGTGCTGCCGCAGGTTTTCACGCGATTCCACATCGTTGTCGATTATCAGTACCTTGAGCATGGGCGCACCGAAACTGCCTGTGGCGCACTGCGGTCACCTTTCGGGGCAACGGCAGGCGGATAAAAAGAGACAAATAAAAGTATGTTCTGCCCATGCCGGAAAAATAGTGCTCTTTCAGTCGGGAGTCCCTGCCGGGAAGCGGACGGCGGGGGGTTCGGGAGGAGCTAAATTTCGTTGATCTGGAGCGGCTTATGGTGGTGCAGGTGGTTTCTGCTGAAGTACTGAATAATGATGCATTCGGTCCGCCTGCCGGGTTCGATATTGATGATGAAGCGATCGATAAGCCGACGGACGAGGTAGAGCCCTCGTCCGTGCTGCTCCTTTTCACGGCCGGAATTGTCCTCCTGGTCGAGCCAGCGGAGGGCATCGACCTTTTTCAGGTAGCCCTTCGGATCCTCCACCGCAACCCCTATCTTCTCATCGTCGCACGCCCAGGTAACCGTAATTCCGCTGCCCTCTTCAATGACGAGGTCCGACCGCCAATCCGACCGGCTAAGCCCGGTCGACCGTAGCGACCCGTGAAATACCGCATTGGCGATGAGCTCATCGATCGCCAGCCGCAGATAAAAATCGTCGCTTCCCTTCCAGAGCCCGGCAATGGTCGAGCAGACCTCCTCGGACCGGTCGTAGGAATCGACCAGAATGCGCTCGGTCTTCCGGCCGGGGAAATACCGCTCCAGCCCGAAGATATCGCCGGTAAGGATCGATCGAACGTACAGGGACAGCTCCCTGAGGTTGAAATCCGCCCCCTTGACCATGATATTGCCGATATTATGTTGCCGGATCAGAGAGAGATACTCGTCGACATCGTACCCGGTCATGAGAATATGTTTGATTTCCGGGTAGTATTCCCTGGTCCGGCGGAAGAGCTCGATCCCGTCCATACCCGGCATGCGGATATCGGAAATGATGATCTCCGGGGTGCACCGGGGAATACATGCAAGCGCCTCGATGCCGTTTGATGCCTGACAGGTACGGTACCCCTGGCTCAGGAAGAGATCGGCGAGAAGCTGGCATATAGACGGTTCGTCGTCGACGATCAGGATCGACCGGTTCTCCCCTCCCTGTCTCCAGCTGTAATCGGGTCGTACCCTGGGCCCTATTCCCGACCGCGCAGGAGTGCTTTCGATAACCAGGCCGGTCTTGTCGCTCATGGGACTCTCCTGCAGTGTGCAGCCGAATCGAACAGGGTTTTGTTTCGAGGCAATTTCAATGATACCGATTTGGAGACTTAATTTCAAGGATAGTGTGAAATCCACTTCTGGTGGGGGAACCAAGCTTAAGTCAAAAGCCTCTGGTGGGGAAACCATTTACAATGGTTTCCCCTGGCCAAAGCCTCCGCGCCCGCAAAGCCGGGCTGCGGGGTCTTTGGGTGAGGTAGGGACGACCGTTACCGATCGCCCCCCTCTCAGAACCGGACTTGCCCTATTAAGGCATCCGGCTCCCGATAATGCATCCGCACCATTAGCGCAGCGATGGATCAGGTAATATACCGAACCATGGGTACCTCCGCATCTGTGACCAGTACAGCTTATGACGTTGACTTCTCTTGCGCAGTTCGCATATCCAGATTCGCTGCGTATGCCATTTGACATGCCGAAGCGACCTTTTGCAATGACGAAGCCCAAAGTAATTGTAGTAACCTTTAAGCTTCGGTTTGAGCTGGTAGGCTTGCCACCAGACATTACGGTCCCGGTGCTGCTCCACAAAGCTCTTTACCTTGCGCAAGAATTC
>CAWDOZ010000185.1:0-30596 GCA_963803935.1 uncultured Fibrobacterota bacterium
GCGCTATGCCTCGGGCCTGTTCCCTGAGGCGTATAACCCGCATGTCGATTTTTCGTCCTATTTCAACCCGGTGCTCCTGCTCTGGAATGTCATGTGGCTGCTCCTTTTCTTCTTCAATGGGCTCTACCGCGAGTGGCACAAGGAGTCGCGGCTCGACGAGTTTATCGTCATTGCCCGGGCGGTCATTTTCGGTACGCTCCTCATCTGCCTGCTCACGAGCGCCCAGCAGATCGTCGATCTCGTCCATACCGGCGATGTGCGGGTTTTCTTCACGCGCACGAAGATCGCGGCACTCCTGACCTATGGCGGGTGCATGCTGTTCTTCGCCACCGCCTCCCGTTTCGCCATTCACTCGTTCCTGCCGCTCCTGTTTTCACGCGGCATCGGGGTCAGCAAGGTGCTCATCGTGGGCGCGAACACCTCAGGGGAGCGTCTGGTAAAGGAAATTCACGCCTACGCGAAGCTCGGCTACCGCGTGGCGGGGTTCATCGACGACGACGGGCGCAAGCGGGGGATCCTCGTGGCCGGATACAAGGTGCTCGGCACCTACTCCGACCTTCCGTCAATTGTCAAACGCGAGCACATCCCCGCGATCATCGTCGCGCATGTCAGCGATTCCGCCAACGAGATCATGAAGGTGCTCAACTACTGCGGCGATATTACGGTCACCGTGTACATGGTTCCCTCGCTCATGGACGTGATAACCGGCCACCTGAAGACGCACCAGGTGTTCGGGATACCGCTCCTCGTGCTCCTGCAGGACCACATGCCCGGCTGGGAAGCGCAGATCAAGCGTCTCATGGACATCACGGTATCGCTCGGGGTGCTCATCCTGGGCGCCCCGGTCTGGCTCCTCGTTGCGGCCATCATCAAGCTCACCTCGCCGGGACCGGTGGTGTATAACCAGGTGCGGGTCGGCCGGAACGGCAGGAATTACACCATGTACAAGTTCCGCTCCATGTACCAGGACGCCGAAAAGCGGTCCGGCCCGGCCTGGGCGTCGGAGAACGATCCGCGGATAACGCCGGTGGGGCGATTCATCCGCAGGACGCGGCTCGATGAAATTCCGCAGTTTTTCAATGTGCTCAAAGGGGAAATGAGCCTCGTGGGCCCGCGCCCGGAGCGGCCCTTCTTCGTCGAGCAGCTCAAGCTCGAAATCCCCTGGTACGTGCGCCGGATCAAGATGAAACCCGGCATCACCGGCTGGGCCCAGGTAAAGCATAAGTACGACGCGTCTATCGAGGATGTCAAGCAGAAGGTCATGTACGACCTGTATTACTTCGAAAACATGTCGATCAAGCTCGATATCAAGATTATCCTGCGCACCTTCTGGGTGGTGTTTACCGGGAAAGGGGCTCATTGATCGGCAATGGAATTTTATTTGTGTATCCCTGAGTGCGATTTTTTATATTGACGATGTTGCCCCGATGAAATTTTTCCCCACCTCCGGAGAGTACCGATGAAAAATACGCCGGATCCGGTCCATCCGAAAAAAAGCTCGCGCCGTTCAGGCGCCTCCCCCGCGAAAAAAACAGTCCAAAAGAGTCACCGCCAGGAAGCGACCATCATTACCGGTCAGCCGGAGGAACTGAAGGACTTTCTCGTTCGGCATCTCGCCATGCCGATAGATACAGGAAAGCGGAAAAGGAATGCTGCCGATAAAACCGAAAACGGGGACCTTTTCAGGCAGGCAAAACCTTCGGCTGAAGGGAAGATCCCGGATGGGGTGAAAATGTACGATACGGTGGTGATGCGGAAGAAGAAGGGGAAGTGATATTAAATCAAATGCCTTTGAGGGGGGAACCATAAAAAAATGGTTCCCCCTGGTCGGAGCCGCGCAAAGCCGCGTCTCCGACACACCCCTTCCTGCGGAAGTGGGCGGCGATGCTTGCCTTTGGCAAGCGCTCGCCCACTCCCGCAACGCTCACATGAGGTAGAAAACACATAAAGGAATTTGTAATTCTGTAGGGTTTCAACATGCCGAACCCTTCTTTTGAATTTGAATTTTAAAAGACCATCTGAGCGGTAAAACTTTTTTTAAATTAATGTTGATTAACACAGTAAAGTCTTTTCAATCTTTCATGTTCTCCCTCTCGCTTCAGGAGAGGGCGCGCGCCTCGCGCGGGTGAGGTGATGTTAAGGAGATAAAAAAATGAAAAAGATTCTGGTACGACTCATCGCGGGAATAGGATTGGTGGGATTGCTTGCGCTGATGGCAGAGGCGCAGTGGGTCCAGACTAATGGGCCGGGGGCGGGTTTTATTACCTCACTTGCAGTGAGCGGCGATACTATCCTTGCTGGGACATATGATGGCTTGTTTATATCCACTAATAAAGGTTTAAGCTGGTCTTCGGCGCTCTCCTCAAATGAGATTACTTCTCTTGCCTTTAGCAATATCGATATCTTTGCAGTGACAGTGGGTGGCAATATTTTCAGGTCGGCAGATAAAGGAATAACCTGGATTGAGGCTGATTCCGGTCTTAATAGTTACCCTGTTCAATCTCTTGCGGTAATGGGCAATACTATTTTTGCTGCGACGTGGATTGGGGGTGTATTTCTCTCAACAAATAATGCCGCAAGCTGGAAGGCTGTCGGGCTATATGGTGCTTATGTTCAGTCAATTGTACTGAAAGCGAGCAATATATTTGTCGGAACAAGTGGCCAGGGTATATTCCTTTCCTCAGATACCGGTAAAAATTGGACGGCAATTGATTCTGGCATCGCTGATAGTACTATCATATGCCTTGCAATGAGCAATGGCACTATTTTTGCATCAACACATGGTGGTGGTGTTTTCCGCTCCATCAATAATGGTACAAGCTGGACGCCTGATGATTCAGGCTTGCCAAAAAAAACTGATATTTTATCTATGCAGGTAAGCGGCAATAATATTTTTGCTGGAACTAATGGCGGGGGTGTTTTTATTTCCCCCAATAATGGAATCAATTGGAATGCAGTCAATACCGGCATAACGAATGACACTATCTTTGCTGTGTCTGGAAGCGACAGCTTTATAGTCACTGGGTCTGATGGTGCCGGTATATTCCTTTCTACCAATAATGGCACTGCTTGGAGTTCAATTGGACTCCCACTGAGTTTTGTACCGTCCCTTTTAACAGTCTCAAACGATATCTTTGCTATAACTGCCGGCGACGGCCTCTTCCGATCAACCAATAACGGCTCCAGCTGGACGCCAATTGATTCTGGGCTTACTATCCCTTATGTCAACTGTCTTACAGTAAAAGGCAGTGATATTTTTGCCGGAACCGCTGGTGGAGTCTTTTTATCCTCAAATAATGGTACAAGTTGGACCGCCGTTAATTCAGGGCTTACTAATGATACCATTGTGTCTCTTGCTGCGAACGATAGTATGATTTTAGCCGGAACTCATGGTGGCGGTGTTTTCCGCTCCACCAACAATGGTAAAAGCTGGACATCATTCAATTCCGGTCTTTTAAATACCGAAGTAACTACCTTCGCCTTTGGAAACAACAATATTTATGCAGGAGCTAATGGTAATGGGGTGTTCATATCTACTAATAGCGGTGAAAGTTGGACTGCGATCGATTCTGGGCTTACTGACGTTGAAATCACCTGTCTTACAGTTAATGGAACCTCTATCTTTGCCGGTACCCGGGAAGGCCTTTTTTCTTCCACCAATAATGGAACATCCTGGGCGCCAAATAATTCCGGCCTTATAAATAGCCCTGTAAATTGTCTTTTGGTAAATGGCAGCGATGTTTATGCCGGAACTGACGGTGGCATCTTTTTTTCCAGTAATAATGGAACAAGCTGGACTCTGATCAACTCAAATTTACAGAATGTTGTAGATATCCAGTCTCTTACCATGTGCGCGAACATCCTTTTTGCGGGGGTAAATTCTTCTGGTGTCTGGTACAGGCCTATATCTGAAATTGGCGTCCTCAACTCCTCCCCCCGGAAAAATCTCATACCCCAGGATAATCTGAAAGTATTCACTGCAAACCGTTCAAATCCCAACGCTACTATTCAATTCTCTCTCCCCTCCCCCTCCCGCGTCTCACTTACCGTTTTCAATCTCTCCGGCCATGAAGTCGCATCTCTTGTCAATAGCGCCCTCGGATCGGGCACCCACAGCATCCATTGGAACACCCGCAATCTGGCGCCCGGCTGTTACACGGTCCGCCTTAGGGCAGGCTCGAATACCTATGTCAAGAGTGTCCCGTTATTCCATTAAATCTTATTTTGCCGTATCCTAAACGCAAACAGCAACGATCAAAAGGAGTTCCATGAATCCCCATATTGACATATCATCCACCGCCCTCGTCGTCATCGACCTGCAGAAGGGCGTCGCCGGCCGGCCGGTCGAGCCCCATGCCGCCGCCACGGTGGTGGCAAACGCCGCCTCTCTGGCGAAGGCCTTCCGGAAAAACGGCATGCCCGTATGTCTCGTAAGGGTGGCACCCTCGCCTGACGGCAAGGACCGCCTGAACCCGATTATCGACAGCGGCAATCCCTGGGCAACCATGAAGATACCGCCCGACTGGAGCGAGATCGTGCCGGAGCTCGGCCCGGAGGCGGGCGATATCGTCATTACCAAAAAACAGTGGGGAGCCTTTTACGGAACGGAATTGGAGCTCCAGCTTCGCCGCAGAAAGATCGATTCCATCGTTTTGTGCGGCATATCGACCTGCATGGGGGTCGAGAGCACGGCCCGGTTTGCCTATGAGTACGGGTTCCAGCAGATCTTTGCCGAAGACGCCATGGCCGCACAATCGGCAGAGCAGCACCAGCATACCGTAAAGTTTATATTCCCGAGAATGGGGCGGGTAAGCTCTTCTGCCGAAATTCTGGTAGATTTACAATAAATAGCACTGCTTATTTTTGGTCACGTCTCGGGTGGGAAATTCATTTGCATGGTTTCCCCTTTATCCCCCTTAGTAAGGGGGCGCCAAAGGCGGGGGATCTGCGGGGAAATTCAGCAATCTCTCCTCCTACCGTAGCAGTAACAATTTTTTTGGGCGATATGGACGAGGGCGCGCGTTTCGCGCGGGTGAGGTAAGGGCTTTAAACCCGCCCCTCCAGTTCCGCCAGCGTATTGCTATACACCTGCTCCGGCTGGACGCCGACAAACTCCTTTACCACCTCGCCCTTATTGAAGAAGATCACGGTCGGGATGCCTGCGATCCGATAGTGGTTTGCCGTTACCGGATTATCGTCGACATTGATCTTGAAAACGTTGGCCTTGCCCGCAGCCATTTCGCCCAGGTGCTCGATAATGGGGCTTACAATCCGGCACGGACCGCACCACGGAGCCCAGAAATCCACGATCGCCGGAAGCGGCGATTCCAGAACGTCTTTTTTAAAGGTCAAATCTCCTGTTTCGACTACCATGATATCTCCTTGATAGGACAGGTTTTCCATCCTGACTATAGCAGGTGCAAGATCCGTGCCACTACCGGGAAGGCTTCAGAGGCGTTTGCCCTGAACCATGTCGCACCCTTCCATCCGCTGCCGGAGGAACTCCAGGGACGTTGCTTTTTGCGCACTCCACAGCGGCGCAATGAGCCCATGCTCCGGGCGCGAGTCGGCCATGATCCGGTGGACATGCTGATCGGGCCGCAACCGTTCGATGAACCCGCAGAGAACCTTCGCGTATTCATCGATTTCCATGGCATAGGCCTCGCCCCGTTCATACCATTCCGCAATCGGCGTTCCGCGAATAATCATGAGCTGGTGGATCTTGACCCCGCTTACCGGGAGAGAAGCAAGGGCCGATGCGGTCGCCTGCATCATCTCCGGCGATTCGCCCGGCAGCCCGAGCATGACGTGGGCGACCGTGCCGATGCCGGAATTTGCCAGGCGCACCACCGCTGCCGCGAAGTCCCCACAGGTATGGCCGCGGTTGATCCGCGCGAGCGTTGCATCGTGGATTGTCTGAAGCCCGAGTTCGACGGTCAGCCAGGTTCGCTGCGCAAGGCCTGCAAGGTAAGCAACCACCGGGTCCGGAAGGCAGTCGGGCCGCGTTCCGATGCTCAATCCCACCACGCGCGGAATCCGCAACAGCGGCTCGTAAACTCCGGCAAGCTTATCGGGCGACCCGTAGGTATTGGAAAATGGCTGCAGGTAGGCAATAAAGACCTTTCCTGCATTGGCGGGTCGGGCAGTGACTGAAGCCAATACCGAGGCAGGAGATCCCTGCACCCCGGCAACCGGACTGAATGCGCGATTATCGCAGAAGGCACATCCGCCGGTTCCCCGCGTTCCATCACGGTTAGGGCAGAAAAAGCCCCCGTTCAGGGGCACCTTGAGAACAGGGGAACCAAACCGTTTCGTCAAATAAGAACTGTAGGCATTATACCTGTTCATGCGCCTGCACTGCAATCATCCTTTACCGGCTGCACCATGGTTTCCTCCCGCCGAATGCACGGTCTGCGGGAGGCGGAGCTTCAGCCGGCTACTTGGTTTGCGTGGATTTATTTTCGCCGGTTCGCTTATTGAGCTCTTTATTCAAATCCCAGGAAGTGGTGTCGGCGTTGAGCTGGTCGAGATCGCTGCTGACATCCACCTGCGTTGTCTTCAGCCGTGCACCCTCCCGGGATGAATCGGGACGCACCTGCCGTTCGAGATCTTCGGTCTGCCCCCGGGTCATTGTTGACTCGTGCGGATTGTTCATTCCGGCACCGCCGGCGGCGTCCGGACCCTTTTCGAGCCGATCGATCCGGTTCTTCACGTCCTCTTTCTGCATTGGATCGTCGATGTAGACAAGCGCCTTCTTCCACGAATCCAATGCCTCCTGCCGTCGGCCCTTACTTTCAAGAGCCCAGGCCAGCTGCTCGTAGTAGTTTGCATTGTTCTGCTCGACCATGATCGCCGCCTGGTATTCAAGTATCGCCGCGTCGGTATCATGCTCATTCTTGAGGTAGATATCTCCAAGTTCGCCATGGGGCTCCCCCTTGTCGGGCTCTGCCGCAATCGCCTGCTTCAAATACCCCTTCGCCTCTCCGAGCTGGTTGGCAGCTACCAGGCAGCGAGAGATATTCATCATGGCCTCGACATTCCCGCCATCGATTTTGAGAATCTCGCGATACTGGCCGATCGCCTGGGGCAGCTTCTTGGCATTTGCAAACATCGCAGCCAGATTCAATCGGGCGGTGGTATTTCCGGGATCGTAATTAACCGCGTTGGCGAGAGCATCCATGGCATTGGCGCTGTTGTGCTGGTTATCATAGGCTACGGCAAGACTTGACCACACGATGGAGCTGCCCGGCTTAAGTTTCAGCGCTTTTTTCAGCTCGACTACCGCCTGAGCATAATTGCCCCATTGGAGGTAGGTAAGCCCCAGATTGTACTGGGCCTCGAAATAATCGGGTTCGCGGGAAAGTGCCTCCCTGAATGCATTGGCAGCCTGACTGTATGCTCCTCGCTGCAGCAGCTCCTGGCCGTTACCCATGAAAAACTCAACGGTCTGTCCCCTTGCCGGAAATGGGACGGACAGCGTCATCAAAATCACCGCCAATAATTCGAGATAAAGAAGTTTTTTCATATCCCCTCCGTGCAGCGGCGCATCGCCCTGTTTGTACTACGAAGGCGACTAATGAGTTATTCCATGAACTTTCGAAGAGCCTCACCTTCAGCCTTTGATAAAATCGCTCCTCCCTTCAACCATTCATTATATATATAGCTGGCGCCGGGGAGCGTTGCAAGTGCAGCTTTCTTCTTCTGTCAAAACCCGTCATTGATCCAGGATCGTTGGATAAACCTTTTGGAGCAGAAACCATGGCGACCGGAAGGGCCTGTCGGCAAGCAGGCCCCGAAAATGAACTATATTTCTCCTCCCCGTTCAATGATTCGCCCGCACGCTTAATGGGCACCAATCCTCGAAAAAAGGAGCCGGGCATGGCCCGAGACGCCAGGGATTCCTATCAAAATCCGCTTATCGAACGATATGCCTCTCCGGAGATGTCATTCGTATTTTCTCCGCATCATAAATTCTCCACCTGGCGAAAGCTCTGGATTGCTCTTGCCGAAGTCCAGGCCGGGCTTGGCCTGGAAATTGCGCCCGGGCAGATTGAGGAGATGAAAGCGCATGTCGACGATATCGATTATGAAAAGGCACTATCTTTCGAATCCCGGACGCGCCATGATGTCATGGCGCATATACAGGCCTTCGGCGAACAGTGTCCTGCGGCAAAACCGATTATCCACCTCGGCGCAACGAGTGCCTATGTAGGCGACAATACCGACCTCATTGCGATGCGTGAAGCATGCATGATCATCCTGGCCAGAATGGCCGCCGTCATGGATGCCCTTCGAAAATTCGCCCTTGCCTATGCGGATTGCGCAACGCTCGGGTTTACCCACTTCCAGCCCGCCCAGCTTACAACCGTCGGTAAACGGGCGACGCTCTGGATGAACGAACTTCTCATGGATTTTGAAGCGGTCGAGAACTTTGTCGACCGTCTGCCGTTTCTCGGGGTAAAGGGCACAACCGGCACGCAGGCCAGCTTTCTCTCCCTGTTCGACGGGGATCATGACAAAGTGAGAAAACTCGATGACGAGGTCGCGAAGCGAATGGGGTTTGCAAAGACCGTTCCGGTGGCAGGACAGACCTATTCACGCAAAATCGATTACCAGGCGGCAGCGGCTCTCTGCGGCGTGGCCCAGTCGCTGCACAAATTCGGCAACAACCTCCGCCTTCTCCAGCACATGAAGGAGATTGAGGAGCCATTCGAAAAAACACAGGTGGGTTCCTCGGCAATGGCCTACAAGAGGAACCCCATGCGATCCGAACGCCTCACCTCCCTTTGCCGGTATAGCATGTCGCTGTCCACATCACCGGCAATGACCGCGGCCGAGCAATGGTTCGAACGAACCCTGGATGATTCGGCAAACAAGAGGCTTTCGATCCCGGAACTGTTTCTCGCCGCAGATGCGTCGCTCATCATCGCGCTCGACATAGGAGACGGACTTCTGGTCTATCCGGCGGTAATCGCCCGGCATATCGATGAGGAGCTTCCTTTTATGGCGACCGAAAATATTATCATGGCCTCCGTTAAAAAAGGCGGCGACCGCCAGGCAATTCATGAACGGATCCGTGTACACTCGATGGCGGCCGCGCATGAAGTAAAAATGGAGGGGAAAAGAAACGATCTTCTCGAACGATTGGCCGACGACAAAGAGATACCTCTTTCCGGCGACGAAATCAGGAGTCTTCTCAATGTCAAAGCATTCATCGGTCGCGCCCCGGAGCAGACCCGCGAGTTTATTGCCGGTTATATCGACCCGATGCTATCCCGGGCGAAGCGCTATGGGGCTATCAAAAAAATGAATCTTCTCGTCTAAGAAGCAATGCCCGCCGATTATCACATTCATACCGCCTACTGCGGTCATGCACGGGGATCGATCGATCAGTACATCGAATCCGCACTATCGCTGGGGCTCAGGGAAATCGGTTTTTCGGACCACCTCGGCCGCTACTACCTGACCCAGTCGCAGCGGCGCCGCCACCGCGACTGGGGAATGGATGAGAAGAAGCTCGACCATTACATCGACGATCTTCTCGCGGCAAGGGAGTCGTACAAAGGCAGGATAACCATCTCGGTCGGCCTTGAAGTTGATTATGTGGAAGGCTGCGAGCCGCTGCTTGAGCCGATCATCGGCCGATATCCGTTCGACTTCCTCCTCTGTTCCGTGCATTGCCTTCCGCGCTTCGGCTGGAGACACCTGGCCGATTACTCCCGGTATGCCGATACGTCGGCAATTTACACCGAGTATTTCCGGGTTGCACGCTCGGCCATCGGATGCGGCCTTTTCCACATTCTTGCCCATCCGGACCTTATCTGGCGCACCATCGGCTGGCCTGCCTGCGAGACGTCGCTCCCATTTCGTGAAATTGCCGAATTGGCCGCCGCTGCAAAGGCGACGAATCACGCCATCGAAATAAATGCCGGGGGATTTCTCTGGTCGCAGGAAAACCGTTTCGGGTACGGCGATCCCTTTGCCGCCCTGCTCGACCAGTGCGGAACACTCGGAATCCCGATAACTCTCGGATCCGATGCCCATGAACCGGAGAGTGTCGGGCGGCTCTTTCCCGAACTGAGATCCGCCCTGCACGAGCGAGGCATCACCGGGGTCGCTTGCTTTACGGCAGGAAGGCCGCGTGTCGAGCCGTTGCGGTGATCGCCATGGTATCCGGCGGCGAGAGCTTCGGCTGTCACACCGCCCTGGTGAATAAGAGATACAGATAGGGAAACAGTGCGGTGGCGATTGCAACCCCGGGAGCCCATGGCCCGACTCCCCTCCGTTCAAACAGGCGTACAACCGGCGCGGCGCAGAAAAAGGCTATGGCCGGAAATGCGGGAAGAAGAAACCTGCCCTCAGGCTCGAGATGTGAGACATTGAGGCTGATATAGGAGATAATGGTCAGAATAAGCACAAGTCCCAGAAGCAGGACATTCAATACCGGTTTTTTATTCCGGAGCATGTAACCGGCAAGGGCAACGGTCTGCGCAACCAGGATGGCTCCGCCAAGGACATTGCATATTCGAACTCCGGTACTTCCGGATATGCCGTGCTGCATCGGAAACCAGAAGTAATGCAGGGTTTTTCCCATGAACCCGAGCACCGCCCGCATTGTCGTCAGGTTGTGGCTTGGCGGGCCGAATCCCATGTTCAAAGCCATGAGCGAGTGATAGAGCGTTGCGTTTCGAATGTACCAGGGCGAAGCCAGGAGCGCTGCAAATCCGATGATCCCGCACCCCTGCACTGCCGTCGATATTTTGCGAAGCGATAACGAGGCGATGAAAAACCAGGCGGCAACGACAATAAAAAAAATCGCGAGTGAGCTTTTCGTCAACATCCCGGCGGCGAGGAGCAGGACCAGACGAATGCCCCGTCCCGGCGAAAAGCCCCTGAGAGCGTGCAGTCCATCGGAGGAAACCAGTTCGTAAACGATAATGGTTGCGATAAGCCAGGACAGAGCATCGTTGGATACGAGAGCGCAGAAATAAGCATGGGTGAGCGACAGCCCCGCAAAGAGCAGGGCATAGTATTTGACAAGGGGGTTCGGAACCGTTTTATACGCTATCGCCCCGATACAATATACCGTCAATATTCCGCAAAGGCATGAAAACAACCGGCAGCAATACAGCCCGGTTCCCATTCCAAAAATGCTGTACAGAACCGCACCGATCGCGTAGTACAAGGGCGGCTGGTAGTATTCGAAATCATTTCGCACAAAAGCGCCGGGATCCTTGACCGTTCCTTTCTGGACAGGAAGAGAATGGTGCAAGGCGAGATATTTAACATAATTGAAATGCGCGGGCTCATCGTTAAGCCCCTCGAAACCATGCCTGACCGTCTGTCCGAAAGGCACAATAGCTACCAGAAGCAATCGGAAGGCAATGGCGAGGAATACGATAGACCTGAAGACCGCCCGGCCCTGAAAATTACCCGTCTCTGTCGCAGCTGATTGCATTTGCAAAAAATAAATTAAGGGGATATCCGGCTATTCCGGCAGCAGTGCATCGGCAGGATCGTACCGAACGGGGGCTATCGTTGCAGCAAATCTTCCGGTCCGGCCACCCTTATCCCCCCTGCAATAATCCACGGCGGTGAACCTGCCCGCCCCGGCGCCTTTACCAGACGGCACATCCGGCTCTCTACGGCGGATCCCAGGTGGCCTTCGGATACCAGCGTTGTTCCCAGGGTGTCCGGGCGCTTCGTCCGGCACAACCTGACGATGACCCATCCCCCATCGCAGGTGGTGCAGTCGCTTGCACCTGCTCCCGAGTCGGTCATCTTTTCCAGAGCATTCTGCAATCCGAATTCCGCAATCCGTTCGGCTTTGCGATGAAATTCCTGCTGCTGTGCATGATACGTCCGAAGAGTCGCCGATAGCCGGATAGCGATTACCGCCCCGGTCATCACCACGAGGAGCGCCCCTGTTCGTACACCTTTGTCAAAGAAGCTTCTTCGTTGCACCGAATCACCAGGCATGGAATTCTCCGGAGTGATAATTTTATAAGGGCGATAACCAACTGCAACACCCTCTATATTTTATAGAATTGGACCGGTTCAGGCTATATTAAATATCCAGGTTGCGCGGAGAAGGCGGCGATAGCTGAAAATGCGGGCTTTAAAGAAATGCCATGGTATGCGCGTGAGTTTTTATATCGCCGGAATTCTATCGCTGGTCTGGTATGGTATCCGGGTGCTTCCCAGGCCGGCCCGGGCCGCATATCCCTGCCAGAGGGCCGCGGCTCCGCTGAGGCTGGGATTCATCGCCTACCTCGCAGCGCTTGCCGCATCGACTATTTCCTTCCGGAAGGTGCACCGGCTTTTCAGGAATCGCGAGTTCCTTCGTGCAGCGTTCCTGGTACCCCTTGCCTGTCTCCCGCTTATAATCGTTTTTGACAATAACGCTCAGGCATCGTCCATGGTCGTCAATGCACCGATAGGAGTTGCCAGGGGAATTTTCCCGGGACGCGTCGTCTGGGTATACGCGCCGGGAGCCGCGAGATGGAAGGGTAACGGCAACTATTGGGTCGATTCGCTCAACCCTCAATCGGAATACAATACGGCTTTCACCGCCGGCATCCTCAGCCTGTCCGGCGGAACTTCGGAAGCCGATGCCTGGAACAGGATTTTTATATGGTTCAACAAAAGCCATGGTCGAAGCGGTACCGGGTACCAGGCCGGGGACACGGTTGCTATCAAAATCAATCAGAATAATACTCCCGTTCCGGCAGCCGATAACGCCGACTCCATCAACACCAACCCACAGTCGGTCGTTGCCTGCCTGACCAGCCTGGTAAATGGAGGAGTTCCTCAATCCGGCATTATTGTCGGCGATCCCAGCCGGGCAGTGACCGATAATGTCTTCAACGCCATCCACAATGGATTTCCCGATGTGCGGATAGTCGATTATTTCGGCAATAACGGCAGAGTTAAAACTGGTGTGGTGAGCGGCGCCTTTCCCTTCGGCGTTGTTGACAACGTTCCCGATTCCGAAGCCTCCTGTTTTTCCACTGCGCGATATATCATCGATATGCCGCTCATGAAAGGCCATACCGGACAGATATTCACCTTCGGCGCAAAAAATCTTTATGGTATTACCGGCATAAACAGCGACTGGACGAAAAATGCCGGACATCCGGGAACGGTTTCCCTGACGAATTTCATGACCAGCCCGAATTTCGGGGGGAAAGTCATTCTCTGGTGTATGGATGCGATGTATCCCGATTCCAACCTTGGCGGAACGCCGGACCGCGGGTGGAACGAATCGCCCTTCAATGGAAATCCCCTGTCAGAGTTTCATCATGTCGCTTGACGGCGTGGCCGAAGAATCGGTATCCGCAGACTTTTTCGGCAACCATTACGGAACCGGAACCGCCGGACAGGACTATATCGTTGATGCGGCGGATTCAGGCGCCGGGGTGGAAGAACACTGGAATAATTCCGTTGCCAAACAATACAGCCGCAATCTTTCCACTTCCGGCACCGGGATAGAACTCGTCTGCCTGTCCGAATCACCGGTCATTCCCGTGCCCGCTGCAAAAAGGAATTCTTCCCTCGATGTGCACCTGTTCGGCACTACCCTGTTATTAAATGTTCCTGCCCCCGGCGAATACCGGCTGTCCCTGCATGCTCTTGACGGAAGAATCGCGGCCCGGTGGGCGAAACATGCGTTGTCCGCAGGGAGTGTCGCGATCCCGCTTGCCGGACTGCATCTTTCCCCGGGAATATACGCCGCAGAGGTGGAATCGCCTCACGGCATCCTCTCCGCCCATTTCAGGCTTTAACAGCAATAATCTGAATATCGGGACTAATGTCCCGGTGTCGAACCGGGGGATGGCGAACCGGCCTGGCTCGCCGCAACCCCGGATTGGGTTGAGCCTTGACCTGAGGGAGGCGTCGCCGTTGCCGCAGGAGTCGTTGTGGACGATACGGCGGGAACCGATGATGCGGGTGCTGCTGCCGCGGGGGTAACAGAGGGCGACGGAGTCGGACCGGTTGAGGCAGGCGCTACCGGCACGGGCGTGGCTGTGGGCGACGGAGCCGGACCGGTTGATGCCGGCGATGCCGGAGCCGGGCTGAGTGCAGGCAACGGAGCCGGACCGGGTGAAGCCGGCACTGTTGCCGCGGGAGTAGCAGCGGGCGAAGGCGTCGCAGAAGTCGCCGCGGGTAGCGGGGCAGGGCCGGTCGAGGCAGGCGATACCGGATTGACCGCCAGACCATGGTACCCCATTGGTCCATTCTGCGAAGATTTTACCGATGCCAGGCGTCCCTGCGTTGAATCAGCCGGACCGGGTCCCCCGCCATTGGCGCGGGGAACCACACCCGGCACCGATTTCCGGGCCGATGCATCCGTAATCTCTCCATAGGCTTTCAAGGTGTCGAGAGCCGTCTGGATTTTCGGCTTCGCTTCCCTGGTGCAATAAATTGAGGTCGGGTATCGATCGCAAATTTTTTCGTACAGGGCCTTGGCAGCCTTCTTCTTCCGGAGTTCGTTATCCGTCAACCATGCGGCAACGAAGAGGCTTTTCGGTGCAATTTCAAGATCGGAATATTCCTTATAAATATTGAAAAATGCCTGAACCGCGCCTTTGATATTGCTGCCATCCACATACATTTTTTCCGCTTCCCTGAATGCAGCCGCCGCTCTCCCTTTCCGGGTCGTAGCGACTGAATCCGGAACATCTTTCAATTCCTTCATTACCCGGCGGGCATTTTCATCCTCCGGATACTGCGAAAGTACCAGCGAAAACAGGCTGTCGGCACGCACGGTGTCTTTCAGGCTGTTCTTCGCGATATAAGCGGCTGCGCACAGCGCCCGGGGCCGGTGCAGCGAATCGGCAGATGAATCGGCCGCACAATGCAGGAACTGCCGGTAGGCTGAATCCGGCTCGTCAAGTTCGTAGTAGAAAAGCTCTCCGATTTCGAACATCAATGCCGCCCGGCTCAGCACCCTGGCGGAATCCGGTTTAGGTGCCTTTTTTGTTGAGTCAGCCTGAGCAAGTTTTTTCGTAGAATCCGCATGGGCCCCCTTTCTAAAGGCGCCGTTTGTCGTATCACGGGCTGCGCCGGACTTTGTCGTATCATGTGCGCCGGATTTCAAGGTATCGTGCACGGCCAGAGGCTTCGTGGTATCCCGCAGTCCGGCCAGTTTCCATGTTTCGCGCTCGCCAAGCTGTCTTCGCAGATCGGCTATGCGCTGCATTGCATTCATCCGGGCCGTCGCAACATTCGCAACCGAAGAGTCCCGTCCCTTTCGGTCGTTAATGGAACGAAAACATTTCTGCGCTTCGCGGAAATTGCACTTTCGCTTCTGATACAGCAACCCCAGCTGGAAAAGCGCCTTGCCGACCATCTGCGAGGTATCTGCCTGAATCGAAGCGGTGTCGGAAGGTCCGATAACGTCCCGGAATGCCTCGATGGCATCATCGGTCTTCCCCATCCTTACCAGAATAAGCCCCTTATCGTAGGTAATTTCACGTTCATGGACCGCATTCCGGCGATGCCGCAGCATCTCATTGAGCAGGGCAATGGCACGAGCGCAGGAATCGGATTCCACATTGCAGGTTACCTTATCATAATCGATCCGGTACCATTGTTCGGTATTCTGGCTTACCCGCGGTGTTCTCGAAAGCATGGCGAGGGCGGAATCATATTGCTGAAGGTCCATGTACATCTCCGCCGCCCTGATCATCAGTTCCGCTTTTTTGTCTTCGGATTTCACGGTAGCGCAGACCTTTTCCAGCCGTTTGATAGCCTGCGACTCCCCCAATCGTCGGGTTTCAACCTCAACCATGAGCAGCGACACTTCCTGGTCCTTATCGAGCTGCGGGTAGGTTGCAAGCACATATTTAAGCGTTTCTTCGGCTTTATCAAGATCCTCATTGACCAGGTAGGCTTTTCCTATAAAAAGGTACGACTCAGGAACCATTAAACTTTTCGGATATTCCTGCTGCAGCACGCGGAACCAGCGAATTGACTTGGCCATCTCTTTCTCATAAAAGTAGGCTTCTCCCAGCAGGAAGTATGCGTGCTCGTGCCATTTTTTGTCGTTCGGATATACTTCAAGGACTTTTGCCGATTTCTCGATGGCACGGTCGTATTTTGCTTTGACCTCGTCGGTCGGCATGACAACGATGCTGTCGGGAAAATTCCGCATCGCCTTCTCATGGATACGATACCCTTCCTTGAACGCCTCCTCGGCATTATAGAACATATTGAAATAGGTAGAGCATTGCAGTGCAGCCGCAAGCAGCAGACCAGGAATCAGGAGAAGCAGTCTATTTGGATTCATGGCAGGTAAAATACTTCCCATCTTTTGATGCCTCGCCGGGTCGCGTCGCAAGCCGGTGGTGACATAAGCTCTTCGATTCTTTCGAACATTATATTTTTCAGTGAAATGCGATCTTCCATCATCCGGTTATTACAGCAGCACAAAATACTCCTGAGGATTACTCTCTTTTCGGCTGGAATATTGCCATGGTTTTGCAATCCCCTGCAGGCGCAGACTCCCGGTATCTCCCAAAAGGTCGCCGATTCGGTCAATCATGCCGGGGTGCGCGCTGCGGCACGGGATTCCGCCCAGCGAAAGGTCGATCAACAAAGGCTGCAATTCGAGCTCCCTTCCCCGAACCATGATCCCTATAGAACAACGGCGTCCATGCTTTTTAACAGCAATGCAACCGCCCCTTCGGAAGTGCTTGCAAATTCCCCAATCTGCCAGTCGGTCGACTACGGGCTTTCCAGCCAATTGAACCGTTTTCTCGTTTATGGCAACCCCGGACCTCTTTTTTCGATCTATCCGACCGGACCCCTCATCGGTATAAGACCAGGAGAACTCGGGGGCACCGACGGGAATTTTACAACGGAGTTTTCCCAGATAAGCCTTCTCACGGGCGGAGCGACCAGCTATGACCCCTGCCCCGGCAGGGAAATGGTGCCGGACGGAAGTTTTTTCTGGGAAAACGGTCTCTTCAATGAAGATATTTTTACCGTCCGTTTCATGCGGCCGGTCTCTGAGCAGGTTTCATTCGGCTTTTTTTCAAACTTCCGTCACTTCGATGCAACGACCTTCAACCATGACGGCAACAGCATCTTCACTTTTTATCAATCTCTCCACACCGATACCTCCCAGCTCAGTAACCAGGGATACAACCCGCTTACCGATGAGTATTCGGTCGGAGGCCGGATACGGTACGCGGGATCGAATGGAAACGAGTGGTCCCTGGGATTGAGGTACACGGATTGCTCGAACCAGCTTGCGGTCAATGCGACCGATATCAACGATAATCCCGAATGGGAGCTTTTGCATCAGTTTCGTTCGGGACTCGATTTCGAAACATCGGCCAATCGCTTCGGACCGCTCCTCCTCGATGTAGCATGCAGGCTTGAGAGCGATAATCTTTCCAATTTATATCCGCAGGCACCGGCCGACACCTCGATAAATTTTGGCGGGTCGAATACCGAGATTTCCGGGGCCGGCAGGGCTGCCGTATCCTTGCCCGATTCCGGGTCCGCCGGACTCAGTTATCGTGCAACAAGCATCGACAGGACCGCCTTCGATGCCCTTGAAACCCGCTCCTTCGAAAATACCCCGGAACTCCTGCTCGACATGCCGCTGCATACCGGCTCCCTGAGCGCCCGCGCAACTGCCGGCGCCGGGTACGAAATCCTGACCCTCGACAGCATGTATGCCTATACCTTCACCTGGTCGATGGGCCTCGACGTGAAATCGGGCGGTAAAGAACTCCGGCTTTTCGCCAGGGAATCGGCTCTCCCCTATGAAATTCCCTATGACAGCAGCCTTCGCCCGGCCACCCCTGAGATTCTCGACCGGTACAGCATCGCCGGAGCCGAGCTGTCGATGCAGTCGTCCCATGCCGGCCTTGTTGTCGGCGGCCAGGCAGTGCAGGGCGTCGACAGCGCAACGGTGGCCCGCTCCTGGCCCCTCGGGGTTCCGCCGGTACCAGCAGCCCAGCCTCGTCCTCCTCGCAGCTCCCTCGATAGGACCCTGGCGCGGCATGACGCTCACTTCGCGGGCCATGGTCTCGGATCGCAAACCGCTCCTGAAAGCCGAAGCTTCGATTTCCTTCCTGTCCCACCCGGAAGATACCCGGGAGTACATCGAATCGCGTCTCAGCTTCGACTACTGGAGCCCCCGCGATACCCTTACCTATGCCGGCATCAACACGTGGAACCGGGAAATTTACAATGTCAATTTCGAAATTGCGAGCCATATCCGGACTTTTCGCTTTTTCGGGAAGGTCGACAACATTCTCGATCGGAAATTTGCCTACGTTCCAGGATATTATTCTCCCGGGTTGACATTTCGATGGGGGATTGCGTGGTACCTGCAGAAGTAACGGAAGAATGACCTCAGTCGTTCTTCTGTAAATAACCGTCAAATTGCCGCACATGGTTTTCAAACGAAAACTTATTTTCTACGGTCAATCGTGCCGCCCGGCCAAGCCCGGGCAACGTTTCGCGTTCACGCACGCAGCGTTCGATGGCCGCCGCCAGGCTCCCGGCATCCATCGAGGCAAACAGGAAGCCGTTCCGGCCGTGATCGATAATCTCCGGAACGCCGCCGGCATTGCTCCCGATAACCGGGGTTGACCACGCCATCCCCTCGATGAGCACCATGCCGAACGTCTCTTCGCGGGTGGCAAGCGCCACGATATCGGCTGCCGCATACAAGGGGCCGAGGTCCTCGATAAACCCGGTAAAGGTACATTGACGGGCCACTCCGGCAGTATCGACAACCGATTGGAGCGAGGCCTTATATCCTTCGCACCCCACCGTTTCCGCCCCCGCAAAGATCACCCGCGGCGTTACGGCCCGCGGCTTCAGCAGCCGGAGCGCCTCGATGAGAAGCTCCTGCCCCTTCTGGGGATCCAGGCGGTTGGGAAAGAGAATGAGGAAATCCGAATCGGCGAGTCCATACCGGTTTCTCACTTCACGGCGCATCGCGGGTTTTGCAGCGATATCCGGCAATGAGGTGCCCAGATACAGGCGCTTGATCCTGCCCGGTTCCATGGGAAGCAAATCCACCAGCCGTACCCGCATCTGCTCCGTCGCAGCAAGCAGTAGATCGATCCTGCCGTAGACCCACCGGTGGAACAGATCCTTTTTCGGTCCTCCGGGTTGCATCTGTTTGGTGTAAACCACCCTGAGGCCGGGACAAAAGGTTTTGGCGAACGCTGCCAGCGGGAGGTCCGTCGTAACGTGGACATGCAGCGCATCGGCCCGCACGGCGCGGACCATCCGAAGCACGGCCAGAGCGGTGGGGAGGTCGGCATAGGGGATTCGCTGCTTCAAGAGGGTCACTGAACCCCGGATTCTCCCGGCTAACCTGCCTTTTTTCTTAAGTGCATACGTTACCTGGTGACCGGCTCCTTCGAGTGCCCTGCCGATCCGTTCGACATAGAGCTCGTTGCCGCCAAGCGATGGGGAAAGGCATAGTTCAAGGATTTTCAATGTAGTCACCATAATTTAAGGAAATAGATTTATTGGAGGAAAAAATAGATGAGATTACCGCTCAGATGGGGAAGCCATTCTAAAGGCCTTTGGTGGGGGAACCTCGCTACGCGGGTTCCCCCTGGTCGGAGCCGCGCAAAGCCGCGTCTCCGACGCACCCCTTCCTGCGGAAGGGGGAGGCGATGTTTGCCTTTGGCAAACGCTCTCCCCCTCCCGTGATATTATAAGAGCCTCTCTTAGAGATAGTATTTTGGGTTTTGTTTGCCAACGAAACACCAACCATTCTAAGGAGGCCCTATATGGCAGCTGGATCACTTAATATTGCTCAGCGGTACCGGATAGCGCAAGAAGTTCCAATTATTATTTCCCTGGATATGCATGATGCCTCAACCTATGCTCTGGGGGTTAATGTTCTGACCGGAGATATTTGTATTGATCATAATATCTTAGGTGGAGCAGAAACAGTACTGAGGGCTATTGAGAAATTGAAAATACGGGGTAGATGCGAGATCTTATATGAGGCAGGAAACCAGGGATATCACCCCTACCGACTATTTACCAAGGCTGGGTACCCATGCCAAATTATTGCGCCATCGTCCCTGCCTGAGAATCGAAAGAAGAAGGTAGAGAAAACGGACCGAAATGACTGTGTCCGAAATCTTGAGTATCATCTGGGCGGATTGATGACCTATGTGAGAGTCCCGGATGAAAAAACAGAATATCTTCGAGAGTTTATGCGGTATCGCTATAACATAGTGTGTAAGACAACCAAGCATAAGCAGACCATCGTATCTTTCACAAAGCGGCATGGGCTGTCGTTCACTCTGACCAAAAGAAACTGGACAGTTGCCCATAAAAAATGGTTAAAAACCGTTGAAATTGATTCAATACTCCGGAATTATCTGGATATGAAATTAGAGGAACTGAATGCGGAAGAGGAACGGCTTAAACGGGTTGATTCCACTTTAGACAAGGCATTTGAGGAAGACCGGCTACTGAACTGGAAGAAATCACTCTATGGGATCTTGCCGGGATTCGGTCGGGTCAATTCAATGACATTGGTTCTTGAAGCAGGGGAGCTGACACGCTTTGGGCATCCCAAGGCAATGATGAAATTTACCGGGCTTGTTCCTGGAAAACATCAATCAAGTAAATCGGACCCTATATTGGGTATAACCAAAGCCGGCAACAAGCATTTGCGCCTTGCTCTGGTTGGTGCTGCAAAAGTATATCGCGATGCCCGGGCGCAATATTCGCAAGCAGAGCTGAATAAGTTTGATGAGCCAGTAAAAGAGTTCATATCCCGCATGCAAACAAGAATGTTTGGCCGGTATCGATCAATGCGAGAAAACAAGAAGCATGCAAATAAAATCCGATGCGCTATTGCGCGTGAGCTTTGCGGGTTTCTTTGGGAGCTGATGGTGAAAATCGAACCAAAGCTTCAAAGAGAGAAATTTCTCAAAGCAGCATAATCACCAGAAAGGGGAAGCGGAGGACGAAGTCGGATGAAGACCGCGTTGAGCGTTGTATGGAATCAAATTCCTGCACCCGTGATTAATGGCGGATAACATCTGAATACAATACCGTGAGGGTAACCAGTCCCTGGATAACTGACTGTAGATGGCTTTCAGCTACGCTACAGGTCCTCTTAATCCCTTTTCTGGCCTTTTAAAAACCAAGGAAAAATAAATGTCCCGATTCGATGCATTTTATACTTGCGGAGGGTGGCTCTTATAACCAACGCTCACATTAGGTAGAAAACACATCAAGGATTTTGCAAATCCTCCGGCGCTCAAAATTTTAGTCTCTCGCTATTATCAGGCTGGGGGTTTCATCTTTTCGCAGAGGCCTCGTGGGTCCCCGCCGCAGGGTGCCAGTTATGAAGCACTCCCACATCGTGCGGCTGGTTCAATCAAAATCATAATATTCCGTCCATTTTGCCTTTTGGGCAAAATGGGTTGACCCGGCTCAGCCATTCAAAAGATTATGAAGGTTTCATTTAGCTTCCAGGCCATCCCACCATTGAAATCAGTATCGAGTCCATCCGATCTATTATTTTTGTTATTTATCATTATTATTCATTATCCCTGTGGAGTACCCCCTGAATCCCGACAAAAATCAGCTGGCCGCAAACCTCGCATCGATCCGGGAGCGCATGGATCGGGCCTGCTCACAGGCAGGGAGGCCCTCCGGCTCGGTCCGACTTGTCGCGGTGACGAAAACCCACCCGGTTTCGACCATCCAGTCACTGATCGACCTCGGCCTCAGGGAGTTCGGGGAGAGCCGGGTTCAGGAGATCGTGGAGAAGGCGCCGCTCCTGCGGGGGGAGTTCACCCTGCACATGATCGGAAGCCTTCAAACCAACAAGGTGGCGCTGGCATTGCAGCATGTCGGCTGGATCCAATCGATCGACCGTGACCGTCTGATTGCGGCTATTGAATCGAGGCACACCGGAACAAAAAGGATCAAGGCTCTCGTGGAAGTCAACACCTCGGGCGAAGCATCGAAGAGCGGTTGCCTGCCCGCAGAGTGCCGACGGCTCTGCGAGCTCACGGCTGCAAGCAGCGCGCTCGAATTCTGCGGTCTCATGACCATTGGCCCGCTCGGAGCATCGGAGAAGCGGGTCCGGGAAAGCTTTGCGCTCCTGCGCCGACTCGGCGAGGAGTGCCGCGATCTTGCGCCGCAGTGCGAACTTTCCATGGGAATGTCGGACGATTTTATCCTGGCTATCGAAGAGGGCTCTACCATGATCCGTGTGGGAACTGCGCTGGTCGGCAACCGACATTGAACGCACTATAGGGAAGGGAGAAAGCATGCGCCTGTCACCTCTTGATGTAAAGAATCAGCAGTTTTCCCGGTCGTTCCGGGGATTCAACCCGGATGCCGTCAACAGTTTCCGTAATCTCCTGGCCGGCGAGCTCGAAGAGCTGATTCGGCAGAACAGCGAGTATGCAGCCCGGGTCAAGCGCCTTGAGGAGCGGCTCGAAGGTTACGCGAAGATCGAGCGTTCTATCAACGACACACTTATCCTGGCACAGAAGACGGCCGAAGAGGTCCTGCAGAACGCCCGGAAAGAAGCCGGGCTCATGGTCCGGGAAGCGGGTCTGCGCGCGGAGCAGGAGGCCGCTGAAATTCGTGAAAATATCCGGAAAATCCGGAATGAGCAAGCTTCCCTGCAGAGCCGGCGCGACGATTTTTTCGCCCGATTCAAGGGCCTTCTCACGACCCAGCTAAGCCTGCTTTCGGCCCTCGAAGAAGAACCGGGAACGCAAATTGACGGGGGCGATATAGCCCCGGCAGCGGAGCTCTCGGATGTTGAGATGGACTCCCCCATTGCGGAGCAGGAGACGGCGGCTCTTGCTGAGGGACCTGAAACCGCAGCTCCGGCTGAGGAACACTTGACGGCCTCCCCTTCCATGGTGGAAGAGATTACCGACGCGGAAACCTGATGGCGCCGAAGGACGAGTCCCCGGAATCGCGGATCGCCATCCGGCTCAAACCGCGGGCGAAAAATAACCGGATTTCGGTGACCGCGGGAGGCGCTATCGAGATAGCGGTAACATCGCCGCCTGTCGACGATCGGGCAAACGAGCAGCTCGCCACCTTCCTGTCCGACTGCCTCGGAATCCCGAAGTCGTCAATCGCCATTGTCGGCGGACGGCACAGCCGGAACAAGGTCGTTTCCGTGCCGGGCATGACGAAAGAAAAAATTGTGCAGAAAATTAAGGCCCGTGAGGGCCGGTAGCGGCTAACGTGCCGAAAGAAAGGACAGCACCACATGAGTTCAATGTTCGAAATGATTCAGGAAGCGAAAAGCGCCATTGAAAAAAAATGCACGCTCGCGCCGGAGATCGGCATTATTCTCGGTACTGGGCTCGGACAGCTGGCACATGCTATCGACGCTGCCGCGGTCATTCCCTACGAGGAGATTCCGCACTTCCCCCTGTCGACCGTCGAGGAGCATGCCGGGAAACTCATTCTCGGTTCGCTCTCCGGGAAAAACGTGGTCGCTATGCAGGGCCGGTTTCACTTTTACGAAGGCTACTCCCTGCAGCAGATCGTCTTCCCGATCCGCGTCATGAAGTTCATGAATGTCAAGACCTTGCTGGTATCCAATGCCTGCGGGGGTATCAATCCGCTCTACGGGCCGGGCACCATCATGGTCATCACCGACCATATCAATTTGCTGCCCGGTAATCCGCTCATCGGCCCGAACGATCCCCGCGTCGGCCTGCGCTTCCCCGACATGTCGGAGCCTTACTCGCGGCGGCTCATTGAGCTCGTGTCCAAAGTGGCGATGGAGAACAAGATCCGGATAGAGCGCGGTGTCTATGCCGCCATGACCGGCCCGTCGCTCGAAACGCGGGCAGAGTACCGGATGCTCAAAACCCTCGGTGCCGACGCCATCGGCATGAGCACGGTCCCGGAAGTGATCGCAGCCGTCCATGCCGGTATGCAGGTGCTCGGGCTCTCCGTGGTAACCGATTCCTGCCTGCCCGATGCGCTCGAACCTGCAGATATCAATAAAATCATCGCCACCGCCAACCGGACCGAACCTTTGCTGGTCACCCTTATAAAGAAAATGCTTCCGCTCCTATGAACGACGACTTTTTTACTGCAGTAGCCGGTTCCGCCGGATTCCCGGCCATCGAGGAGGAGATCCTCCGCTTCTGGAAAGAAACATCCGCCTTCAAGGCGAGCCTCGACAACACCCGCGGCGGCGATTCGTTTGTTTTTTACGACGGCCCGCCGTTTGCAACCGGCCTTCCCCACTACGGGCACCTCCTCGCCGGGACGATCAAGGATATCATTCCCCGCTACTGGACCATGCGGGGACGGTATGTGAGCCGCCGGTTCGGCTGGGACTGCCACGGCCTCCCGGTTGAAAACGAAATGGAAAAAGAGTTCAAAATTTCGGGCAAGAAGCAGATTGAAAAACTCGGCATGCATTTCTTCAACGAGGCGTGCCGCTCCATCGTTCTCCGCTACACCGGGCAGTGGGAGACCATTGTCAACCGGATGGGGAGATGGGTCGATTTCGATGACCAGTACCGCACCATGGATGCGCCGTATATGGAGAGCATCTGGTGGGTTTTCAAACAGATCTGGATGAAAAATCTCATTTACCGGGGCTTCCGCGTCCAGCCGTACTGTCCCCGTTGCTCGACCCCGCTGTCCAATTTCGAGGTTAACGAAGGGTACAAGGACATCGACGGTGTAGCCATCACCGTGTCGTTTCCGGTAGCCGGCGAAGAAAACACCCGGTTCCTTGTCTGGACCACAACGCCCTGGACCCTTCCGTCGAATGTGGCGCTCGCGGTGGGGCCGGATATCCGGTATGTCAAAATCCGGGATAACGGGAACACCTATATCCTCGCGCGCGACCGCCTGCCGGCGTATTACAAAAACGAGGCCGATTATGAGGTTCTCGAAGAGCTTCCCGGCAGCGCGCTCGAAGGGCTCCGCTATGTTCCCCTGTTCGATTACTTTGCGGACCGGAGCGACCGTTTTTTCACGGTGACCACGGCCTCCTTTGTGTCCACCGAAGACGGAACCGGCATCGTGCACATCGCCCCGGCCTTCGGCGAAGACGACTTCCAGGTCGGCACCCGGCTCGAACTGCCGCTTGTCTGCCCGGTCGACGACGAGGGGCGGTTTACTGACGAAGTTCCTCCCTGGATGGGGATGCTCATCTTCGACGCCGACGACCCGATCATCCGTGAATTGAAGGAGAAAAAGCGCCTCATCCATCGCGGCACGATCCGCCATCGCTACCCGTTCTGTTACCGATGCGACACCCCGCTATTGTATAAGGCAATCACCACCTGGTTCGTGAGTGTCGTGCCGCTCAAACCCACCATGCTCGAAGGCAACAGCCGGATCCGCTGGGTCCCGCCGCATCTCCAGCAGGGCCGGTTCGGCAAAGGCATCGAGAGCGCACCCGACTGGAACATCTCCCGCAACCGGTACTGGGGAACGCCGCTTCCGATCTGGCAGTGCGTCTGCGGCCATACCGAATGCGTCGGCAGCCTTGCCGAGCTGCACACGCTTGCCGGCGCGGGCGACGAGGCGCGGGGGAAACTGCTCCATGCGCAAGCCGCCGCATCGGTCGAACGGCTCCTCAGGGAGGAGTCCGATTCACAGTGCGCCGCAAACGGCATCGACCCTTCCTGGGCCGACAAGCTGCGCGACACCCGCGTAAGTCATGATGACCTGCATCGCCATGTGCTTGACCGGTTGAAAATCACCTGCCCGCACTGCAAAAGCGCGGTCATGGACCGCACGCCGGAGGTACTTGATTGCTGGTTCGAATCCGGATCGATGCCCTATGCGCAGATGCACTACCCTTTTGAAAATCGCGAACGGTTCGAGAAAAATTTCCCGGCCGATTTCATTGCCGAGGGGCTCGACCAGACGCGCGGTTGGTTCTACACGCTCACCGTGCTGTCGTCGGCGCTCTTCGGGACCGAAGCGTTCAAAAACGTCATCGTGAACGGCATCATCCTTTCGGAAGAGGGCAAGAAGCTTTCCAAACGGTTCAGGAACTACGAGCCTCCCGGCGAAGTGCTCGACAAACTCGGCGCCGATGCGTTACGGTTGTTTCTCATTAACTCTCCTGCCGTCAAAGCCGAGGATCTGCGTTTTTCCGAGAAGGGCGTTACCGAGATGTCGCGGGCGATCCTCCTGCCGCTCTGGAACGCCTATTCATTCTTCGTCACCTACGCCTCGGTCGACGGATTCAGGCCGGAGACCCTCGCAGCGCCGGATGGCGGCACCGAGCTCGACCGGTGGATCGTCTCCCTGCTCAATGACAGCATTGCGTCGATCAACCGTGAGATGGAGATTTACAACCTCTACCGGGTTGTGCCGATCCTGACCGATTTCATCGACAACCTTACCAACTGGTACATCCGACGCAGCAGGCGCCGCTTCTGGAAAAGCGAAAACGACGCGGACAAGAATATCGCCTACAAGACGCTCTACCATGTCCTGGTCGAGTTCGTCAAGGTCATGGCGCCGTTCCTGCCGTTTTTGACCGAAGCTATCTACCGCAACCTCGCGGCGGGAAAGATCGCCGGAGCCCCGGCAAGCGTGCACCTCGCCTCCTATCCTCAGGCGGCGGAGGAGCGGATAGACCGCGATCTCGAACTCTCCATGCGCCTCGTCCGGGAGGCGGTGGTCATGGGCCGCGCCTTGCGAAGCAAATACACGCTCAAGACGCGGCAGCCGCTCGCAGAATGCACCATTATCATGCATGACGAGGCGAAGCTGTCGCTTATCCGGCACATGGAAGCGCTTATCCGCGAGGAACTGAATGTCAAGACCGTTGCGTTCGATACCAATGAGGAGCGCGTGGTTGCGATCTCGGCAAAGGCGAATTTCAAACGGCTCGGCAGGAGGCTCGGACCCCGCATGAAGGACATTGCGGCGCGGGTCGAAACCCTGTCCGCAGATGCGATCAACCGCCTCGAACAGGGCGGGACGGTCGAGTTTGACGATATAAGCCTTACCTTCGAGGATATCGAAATCCGGCGCACGAAACACGAGCATATCGAGGTCGAAGCAGGTCCGGAAATGATTGTCGCCCTCGATACCAACCTGACGGAAGAACTCCGGCAGGAAGGGCTGGCGCGTGAGGTTGTCAACAGAATCCAGAATCTGCGCAAAGCATCGGGTTTTGAAGTAAGTGATCGAATTTCTACCTGCTGTGACTCTGCCGATAAAGAGCTTGTCGATGCCATAAGCCTTTGGGCGGAATATATCAAAGCGGAAACGCTGACCATGGATTTGTCTTTCGGCACGATCCCGGAAGGTTCGCATCGCGAACAGATTGAAATCGACGGAATCACCGCGGAGATCGCCATTGCAAAAGTCCCATTATGAACGTATTTACCGCACTGAGTAAATCTGTCCGCCATACGCTGCTGTACTGGTTCGGGAAAGTCGCCTTCGCACTCATTCCGCTCTTTCCCCGCGGTTTCGGCCTTCTCCTGTTCGGTACACTCGGCGATGTGGCCTTTCTTATCCCCCACCGGGAAAAACGCCTGACCGTTGAGCACCTGCGCTTCATCTTCGGCCAGGCGTGGCCGGAGAAAAAAATCAGGAGCACCGCGCGCCGCGTCTACCGGTCGCTCGGGAAGAACACCTTCGATGCCATAAAGCTCCGCAGCCTGGCCGACAACGCCTTCAACCGCATCGTCTTTCATGACGACCTGGCGGAATTTCGCGCCGCCGTCAACGAAGGCCGCGGGGTTTTCGTGATCACCGCGCACCTCGGCTGCTTCGAGATGCAGCTCCAGTTTGTCGCCCGGCACGGTATGCCGTGCTTTGCTATTGGCAGGAAGATGTTCGATCCGCGGATAGAGAATCTGGTGCGCACCCTCCGCAGCGGCCCTGGCATCGAGTACCTGAATCGCGACGACAGCTCGCGCGGCGTCATCCGGCTGCTCAAGCAGGGTAAAGTATTCGGCGTCCTCATCGATCAGGACATCAAAGCCGAGGGGATTTTCGGAACCTTTCTAGGAAACGCGCGCCTTTACCGCATCCGGCCCGATGAAGGCGGCCATGCGGATGCGGGTCCCGGTTTTTGTGTTCACCACGGCGAGGCGTGCAGACGATTCACACTATATCTCCATAAGCCGCAGGCTTACGCTCGCCGACACCGGCGACTTCGAGAACGATCTGAAACAAAATGTGCAGGCGGCAAACGACCTGATAAGCGCCGCCATCATGCAATCTCCCGAACAGTGGGTCTGGATGCATCGCCGCTGGCGGCAGACGGAACTCCCGCAATGGCAGGTACGAATCACTCATGAATAAATCGATACTTTTGCTCGTGTTCACCGGACTGGTTCTTATCCCGGGCTGCACCGCCAAAAAGGAACCGCTGCCGGTTACTACCGAGGCCGTCACCGCGCCCTATGAGGAACTCGGCAAAACGACGCTCTACTTTTACGAGGGAAAAAACAAACGGTGGAAGCTCAACGCCGAGTACATGAAGAAACCGCTTTCCGATACCGGCCTCATGCTCGTTACCCCGGTGCGGCTTACCCTGTACGACACGCTCGGCAAGCCGCGTACCATCGTGCTCTCGGATTCCGGGACCACGACTCCCGCCCTTCAGAGCTTCACCGTATGGGGCAACGTCTACATCCGCAACCAGGATTCGCTTATCGTGCGTACCCCCAAACTCTGGTGGGTCAAGGGCCGGCGGAAGGTGGAATCGGATACCTTCGTGCAGGTCGAAACGATCAAGGGGGATATCCTGCGGGGTAAGGGGCTCGATGCCGTCGAAGACTTTTCACACTTTACCTTCAAGTCGCAGGTCAGCGGATCGTTTCCGGACTTCAAGCGCCGTGTCGAGGCGAATGAGGATAAGATATACTGAAGCATACCCGATGTATCCATACAGCAAAGGTAAACCATCGTGACCATAGCACTCATCATCCTCTCCATCGGCATGATTTCGGCTCTCGTCCAGCTCTTCATCAGGACACAAGCGACCGATTCGGTTCGTGAAGAACTGGCAAGCATGAAAACCCTGAACGAGCAGAAGGAGCTTCGCATCGAAGAACTCGCCCTTCGCGCCGCAAAGGCCGACGAGCTTCTGGCAGTCAATGCCCGCCTCGGCGCCGAGCTCGACGCCGAGCGCAAAAATACCCTGGAGAAGCTCCGGCTCCTGCAGGAATCCGAATCGCGGCTCAAACTGGAATTCGAGAACCTGGCCAACCGCATCCTTGAAGAGAAGGGTACCGTATTTGCCAACCAGCACGCCGAGCGCCTGTCCGGCCTGCTCACCCCCTTCCGCGAGCAGATCGAGACGTTCCGGAAACGGGTCGACGACGTGCACAAGAGCGATTCCGAAGGGTTCGCGCGGCTCATGGAGCAGGTCCGCCAGTTGCAGGAGTTGAGCATGCGGGTAAGTTCCGATGCAAACAACCTTGCGGTGGCAATCAAGGGCGATGCCAAGTCCCAGGGTGACTGGGGAGAACTCATCATCGAACGGATTTTCGAGGCATCGGGACTTGAGCAGGGCAGGGAGTACGAGACGCAGGCAGGGCTGCGCACCGAAGATGGCAGGCTCTTCAAGCCCGATTTCGTCGTCTACCTTCCCGGCGACAAGGCCGTGATCATCGATTCCAAGATGTCGCTTACCGCCTACGAACGTTACTGCAGTGCAACGGACGATAAGGCCAGAAGCGCCGCGCTCGCCGACCACCTCGCTTCGGTCCGGCGGCACATCGACGAGTTGCAGGCAAAAGAGTACCAGCAGCTTCTCGGGAACCGGACCCTCGATTTCGTCCTCTTGTGCATTCCGCTTGAAGGAGCTTTTCAGCTTGCCCTCAGGGAAGACGGGAACCTGCTCTGCGACATCGCCCGCTCCGGGGTTGTGCTTGCCGGCCCGGCAACGCTCATGGTCACGCTCCGGCTCATCGCCCAGATCTGGCGAAGGGAGAAGGAAAACCGCAACGCTGAAGAGATAGCCAACCGCGCCGGGAGGCTCTACGACCAGGTAGCCCTCGTCTACGAATGCATGGCCGATGCCCAGAAGAAACTTACGGGTGTGCAAGAGTCGTTCGACCTCGCCATGAAAAGACTCAAGGACGGCAGGGGGAGTCTCGTCTCCCGGGTCGAGGAGGTTCGGCGGCTCGGTGCCAAGACGGTTAAGCGCCTGCCCGCTGATCCTGCAGGGGAAAATTACGCCGAGATTCTACCCCCTCCCGAGTAGGCAACCCTGGTTCAGGTTATCTCCTCCCCTTCAACTTGCCGTCTCTAATGCGTCTGGGGGACCGGCGAATCGCACATTACAGCCGATTCGCGCTATCTTTCATCATCCAGATTGTATTTTACTAGCAATTATGAGACCGATTGAGCTTTTTCTTGTTTCAGCGATATTTTTCCAGATTGCCGGTTCCATGCGGCCATCGGACTCCGCATCTCCGGAGGCGCTCAAGCCGGCTATTGCGCTTATCCTCAAATCGGCCAATATCAATGAAAACACCAATGAAAACGGTGAATTCATCAGCGAACTGCGCGGTAACGTGGTATTCACCTACGACAGCATGCGCATCCGGTCCGATGAAGCTACCTGGCGTCGCAAGGCCGGCACTATAGAGTTCTAA
>CAWDOZ010000186.1:0-30679 GCA_963803935.1 uncultured Fibrobacterota bacterium
GCCTATCGCTAAACTTTTGAGGGCTGGGGGACCAGCCTTTGCTGGTGGGCATTCCAGGAAGGCTCCGGCTACCAGGCTTTTGTTAACCAGATCGCCGCCTATTTAATGAACCCCGATACCGGGCTGGGGTTTACCTGCTTCAGATATAATATCGGAGGAGGCGAAAACCCGACCCATACGCACATCCCCGCAGGCAGGCTGGTTCCCGGCTATAAGCCGACTGCCACCGGCCCTTACAATTTTGCCGCAGATTCGAACCAGCGAAAGGTCGCCCTGGCCCTGGTTGCAACGGGCAAGGCCCTGAACCAGCCGACCATATGGGAGGCTTTTTCCAATTCTCCTCCCTACTGGATGACCAACAGCGGCTGCGCCTCCGGAGGCCATGCCGATGCGGATAACCTTAAATCAACCTATTTCACCGCCTTTGCCGGGTACCTTACCCAGGTAACCAAATATTTCCAGGATTCTGTCGGCATCACCTTCCGTACCCTTGAGCCGTTTAACGAACCGAGCGCAGGGTGGTGGGACAGCGGCGGCACGCAGGAGGGGTGCGGGTTTAAAAGCAATCAGTCCCTGATGATCCAGTACCTCGGCGATTCGTTGCGGGCGAACGGGTTGCTATCTACCACGACGGTCAGCGCCTCGGACGAAAATACCGATACCGCCGCCATCAGCTCACTCAAGGCTTACAATGATTCCGCCTTGCCGTATTTATCGCAGACGAATACCCACGGATATGGAAACCCGACCGACGCAAACTTCGACAGCCTGGCATCGCTTGCGGCTGCAAAGAACAAACGGCTGTGGATGTCCGAAAACGGTCCCCTGAACGGGCTTGGAAACCAGACGATAACCATGCTGATGTCCCAATATATCTTCCAGGATTTAAAATACCTGCAATGCCGGGCATGGATCGATTGGCAAACGTACGACAGCGGTAACTGGGGAGAGTTTGTTGTCGATTCGCTCAAGCTGGCCCTGCGTCCCCAGCGCCGATATTATATGATGGCGGCATTCTCCCGGTTTATCCGGCCGGGCTCCCAGATGATTTTCGACCGGCGATACGAATTCCATTGCGGCAATCGTCCCCAAAACCGGTAATCTTGTCATTGTCGTGAGAAACGGCGGGTCGGCGACTTTCAACGATACCTTTAATCTCTCAAAGGTCACCCCCCTGCCGCCGGCGGCCCATGTCTATGAGTTTATCGACGCCGACTCCGCCACCCAGGCTCTCATGAAGCTTCCCGATGTGCCCATAGCAAACAGCAAATTTTCGATCCAGGCGCTTTCCCATTCAATTACCACCTGCGTGATACCCGGCGTCGTCGATTCAACGGTTACCGCGACGCGCCCCTCGACGCGCTTTCAAAACCCGGGGACCCCGTCCGACGGTATTTCCTATAGTCAGCGCGGGCTCTCGGTTCGGCTGCCCGTTGCCGGGGCCTATACCCTTTCGGTGTACGGCAGTTCAGGAAGAAAAGTTGCCGGAATTTCCCGGGAGGGGGTTGCCGGAGTCAATGTTGTGGGAGGAAGTATGCTCCGCCTTCCCGCGGGTATTTACACGGTGCAGGTGCGGCAGAAGGGGAACGTAACGGGCGGGATGATCACCGTGGTCAAATAGTTGTTGTTTATCAAATAGTGCCTATTGAGTCCTCCCCGGTTCGGGGCGGCTCAATAGGCATGACATCCAGTTTATACGCTTTCGGTTATTTCTTCAGCGCCTCTTCGACAGCCTTGATCAGTTCGTCGGGTTTTACGGGCTTTTCCAGGACCGCCTTTACCGGCAGCCACGCATCATCGGGCTCGAACCCGAAGGGCAGTGCCTTGGCTCTGCGGATTCCCGTTACGATGATCACCGGAATGTTTTTTGTAGCAGGATCCTCTTTAAGCTTTCGTGCAATCTCGAATCCCTCGGAGTCGTAGGCCATCATGACATCGAGCAGCATGAGATCCGGTTTTGCGGTTTTGGCTTTGGCGTAGCCCTCTGCGCCGTTTGATGCGCTCAGGGTTGTATAGCCCTTCACCTTGAGAAGGTCCGCAGTCGCCTCGACCATATCCGCATCATCGTCAACGATAAGAATGGTTGCCATAATTTCTCCCTTAAATCGGTGCCTCAATAATATAGTACATAAGAGCCTGACCATCAGTCACGATTCACACCCCATACCGGAAGGCTCGCCAATGGATAGGCTCTCTGTATCGGCCGTTATATCTTCTCCCTTTTGCAATAGGAGGTGTGCAGGAGATGATGCGATTTTTCACCGAGCGGGACATTGAGGAACTCGGCATAAATCTGCTTGATTTTAGGGTTATCGTGCGATTTCCGCAGTTTCTTGCTGCGGTCTTCCTTGTAAATTGCACCGATGCGTGCCTTGCGCTTTTCGTTCGTGGTGAGGCGGGGCTGCCCCCCGCCGCCGATACAGCCGCCGGGACACGTCATCACCTCGACAAAATGATACGATTTTGCACCGGACTTGATCGCTTCGAGCACGGTCCGCGCATTGGCGAGACCATGTGCAACCGCAAGGTTGACCGTTGCACCTTCGAGAAACGACCACTCCGGTACCGTGCCGGTTATGGTCAGCGAAATCTCTTTAACCCCGGTAAGGCCTGCGAGCTGGTTGATGTGCAATCCGTCGAAGGGCAACTCCCTTCCGGTAACGATTTCGTAAGCCGTCCGGAGTGCCGCTTCCATGACGCCGCCGGTGTTGGCGAAGATGTCGGCAGCGCCCGATGAAACGCCGAGAATCTGATCGACCTCTTCATCGGGCAAACCGGTAAAATTGATACCTGCCTGCTTGATCATCCGGGCCAGTTCGCGAGTTGTCAATACTGCATCGACGTCGCGGACGCCGCTCGAATCCATCTCGGGCCGGTCGGCCTCAAATTTCTTTGCGGTGCAGGGCATGATCGAAACGACGTAGATATCCTCGGGCTTTTTGCCGACCTTTGCCGCCCAGTAGGTCTTTGCCACGGCTCCGAACATCTGCTGCGGCGACTTGCAGGTGGAAAGGTTCAGCAGGAATTCCGGATAAAACGTCTCCACGTATTTTATCCAGCCCGGGGAGCAGCTCGTGAACTGGGGGAGGGCCACCTGCTTTCTCTCCTTGAGTGCACTTTTCAGACGGGAGAGAAGTTCCATCCCCTCCTCGATGATGGTGAGGTCGGCGGTGAAGTTGGTGTCGAAGATGTTGTCGAACCCGAGCCGGCGAAGCGCTGCATACATCTTTCCGGTGACCAGCGTGCCGGTCGGAAGGCCGAAACATTCGCCGAGAGCGGCCCGCACAGCCGGCGCTGTCTGGACGACAACCGTTTTCGAGGGGTCTTCGAGCGCAGCCCACACCCGCTCGATATGGCTGTTTTCGACGATTGCTCCCACCGGGCACACGGCGGCGCACTGGCCGCACTGGACGCAGCTGACGTCGGCGAGCCCGAGGGTAAACGCCGGACCAATGACGGTTGCAAATCCCCGATTCTGGGGAAAAAGCGCCCCCACTCCCTGCACCTGAGTGCAGGCAGTGACGCAGCGCCGGCACTTGATGCACTTGGAGTTGTCCCGCACCAGCGCCATGGTCGAGTCATCGATCCCCGCTTTAGTCTTTTCTCCCTCGTACCGGAGTGTGCGGATACCGAGCTCGTAGGCAAGGCGCTGGAGTTCGCAGTCTTCGTTGCGTTCACAGGTCTTGGCAATTGCCGTCGTGTTCCGACAGGAGCAGCTCCACCACGGTTCGCCGTGCTTCACGCACGCGCTTTGTGCTTGTATGGATTTTCATTCCCTCACCAACGGGAAAAGAGCAGGCGGCCACGAGCGATTTCGCGCCTTCGACCTCCACCATGCAGACGCGGCAGGCGCCCTGCGGCTCGAACCCTTCGAGAAAACAGAGGGTCGGAATCGCAATACCCGCCTTCTTCGCTGCATCGAGGACCATCGTGCCCTCCGGCACGGTTATGGAAACAGAGTCTATGAAACAGGTAGGCATTATGCACTCCTTTCTGAACTGACGGTTTTGCCATAATCGCATCGCAGGCAGCGCTTCGCCTGACGGAGGGCAACACCCTCGGTCCAGCCCTGCTCCACCTCGTCGAAGTTGTTCCTCCGCCGGTCGACCGCGATCACCGAGGGTTTTTCGCGGGCAAAGGGCACCGGGTCGGCATCCGGATCGAAGCTCGTCTGGACCTCTTTATTCGTACGCCAGAAGGCATGCGATTCCCCGGCAAGATATGCATCGATCCCGATTGCCGCAAGTTCGCCGGCGCCGATGGCTTCGACCACCGAGGCGGCTCCGGTTACCGCGTCGCCGCCGGAAAAAATCCACGGCACCGAGGTTCGGCCGGAGGCCCGGTTCGACCGCCAGGGTTTTTCCCGACGTCAACTGGAGGGCGGTTCCCTCGAAGATATCCTGGCTTTCCACGCGCTGCCCGATGGCTGCGATGATCTGGTCGCAGGGCATCACGAATTCGGTCTCCTGCGAAAGCTCCGGCCGTCGCCGGCCCGATGCATCGAATGCTCCGAGCGTCATGGAACGGCACTTGAGCCCCGTAGTGCGATCGTTGTCCGCGATCACCTCGATGGGTGCGGTCAGGAGCTTGAGCTTGACGCCTTCCGCCTTTGCTTCTTCGATCTCCTCGGCATAGGCCGGCATCTCTTCACGGGTGCGACGATAGACGATGGTGACGTTTTTCGCCCCGAGCCGGATGGCGGTGCGCGCGGCATCGATTGCCGCATTACCGCCTCCGACCACGACGACCTCTTTACCGACAGGAACGGATCCGCGGAGGTTGTACTGGCGCAGGAACGCCAGCGCATCGACGACCCCGGCGACTTCTTCTCCCGGAATCCCGAGTTTCACCGGCTGCTGGGCACCGATGCCGAGGAATACCGCTTCACAGCCTTCGGCCTTGAGTCCGGCAAGGGTAATGTCGCGCCCCAGGCGCATGCCGGTGACGATTTCGACGCCCATGCGCTCGATCATTCTCACTTCACGGGCAAGAATTTCCCGCGGCAGCCGGTAGCTCGGGATCGTCTGGACAAGCATGCCGCCCGGACGGGGCTCGGACTCGTAAACGGTCGGCCGGTATCCGAGCCGGGCAAGAAAGTAGGCACAGGAGAGTCCTGCCGGTCCTGCGCCGATAACGGCGATTTTCCGCGCCGCATTGGCCGGGGATTCGCGAACCTCGGGAACCTGGATCGTGACTTCCTGGTCGACCATGAAACGCTTGACAGCCCGGATGGAAACGGCATCGTCGAGCGATGCGCGCCGGCACTTTGCCTCGCAGGTATGGAAGCATACTCGTGCGCAGACCGATGCAAAGGGGTTGCGCTCCCGGTGGAGCCGCAGAGCCTCGGCGTACCGCTTTTCGCCGACCAGCGATACGAAGCCCGGGACGTCGACCGAGGCGGGACAGGCGCTCTGGCACGGTGCACGGACGAGACCTGCGCAGGCACCCGCTTCGCAATGCTTATCGAATATATGCGCCTCATACTCGTGGCGGAAATGGCGGATGGTCGAGAGTACGGGGTTCGGAGCGGTCTGGCCCAGGCCGCAGAGCGCCGTGTCGCGAATCTGTTCGCCGAGAGCGATAAGCTTCTCTATATCCCCGTCGACTCCCTTGCCGGAACAGATCCGTTCGAGGATCTCGAGCATGCGTTTGGTACCGACGCGGCAGGGGACGCATTTGCCGCAGGACTCATCCTGGACAAATTCGAGAAAAAACCGGGCAACATCCACCATGCAGGAGTCCTCATCCATGACAATAAGGCCTCCCGATCCCATGATTGCCCCGAGTTCATTCAGGGATTCGTAGTCGAGTGCAACGTTGAGGTGCTGCCGGGGAATGCAGCCGCCGGAGGGCCCGCCGATCTGGGCGGCCTTGAATTGCTTATTGCCGACGATACCGCCGCCGACGTCATACAGAAGCTCGCCGAGCGGGGTCCCCACCGGAACTTCGACAAGGCCGGTATTGTTGACCGCTCCCGCCAGGGCAAAAACTTTTGTTCCCTTGCTTTTTTCGGTGCCGTATGCCGCATACCAGGCAGCGCCCTTGCGCATGATGGCAGGGACATTGGCATAGGTCTCGACATTGTTCAGTACCGAAGGTTTGCCCCATAACCCTTTCTGTGCCGGGAATGGCGGGCGCGGGCGGGGTTCGCCGCGATTACCCTCGATGGAGGTCATGAGGGCCGTTTCCTCGCCGCAGACGAAGGCGCCCGACCCCATGCGGATCTCAATGTCGAAGGTAAACGTGCTGCCGAGGATATTCGTTCCCAGAAGACCGTATTCGCGCGCCTGGGCAATGGCAATGCCGAGACGCTCGACGGCGAGCGGGTATTCTGCCCGTACGTAAACGTAACCCTTCTGCGCGCCCACGGCGTAGGCAGCTACGGCCATGCCTTCGATCACGCTGTGCGGGTCGCCCTCGAGTACGCTGCGGTCCATGAATGCCCCGGGGTCGCCCTCATCCGCATTGCAAAGAACATACTTGACAGCACCGGGCGATTTGCGGGTGAAGCTCCACTTGAGCCCGGTCGAAAAACCCGCGCCGCCCCGCCCCCTGAGCCCGCTTTTCTTCATTTCATCGATTACCGCCTCAGGCTGCATTTCGACAAGGACTTTCGCGAATCCTGCATATCCCTCGCGACCGATATAGTCTTCGATGGATAGCGGATCGATTAAGCCGCAATTGGCCAGGACGATTTTCGTCTGCCGCTTGAAAAATTCCACGTCGGCCATTTTTTGATTGACGGCCCCGGTCACGGAATTTTTATTGAGCAGCCTCTCGACGGGCTTTTTGCCGATAATGTGGGACGAAACGATCTCGGCGGCATCGGCGGGAGCAACATTCTGGTAGAAGGTGCCGTCGGGCTCTATCACGAGCACCGGGCCCTTAACGCAAGGTCCGAGGCACCCGGTCGGTTGTATCACGGCAAGGTGCGCTGCATTCTGGTTTGCAAGCTCCCGGGCAAGCGCCTCCTGGAGCCGGGGCGATCCTGAGGCAATGCATCCTCCACCCATGCAGATAAGCATTTGATAGGGCACCTTGCTTCGGAGTGCTGCCTCGTCGGCGGCTTTTTTTGCAGCGCATGCCGAAAGATCGGCAGGAGTTTTAAGTACCGGTGTTGCGGCCATTATTTCTTCGCCTCCCCATCTGCATGTTCCTTTGTCCGATACGTGTTAAGAAGCTCATTGATGCGGGCGGGTTTAACCCGCTGATGGACATCGTCGTTCACCATGATGACCGGTGCCAGGCCGCAGGCGCCGAAACAGCGGCCGACGCCGATTGAAAAAAGCCGATCCGGCGTGGTCTGGCCGACATCGATTCCCAGATTTTTTTTGACTGCGTCAAGGACCTGTTTCCCGCCCCGCACATAGCAGGCAGTGCCGAGGCAGACGCGGACAAGGTATTTGCCGCGGGGCACGGTCGAGAAAAAGGAGTAGAATCCGACGACGCCGGCAACCTCGCTGAAAGGCTTATTGAGGGCGGCGGCTATCCGGCGCAGGGCTTTATCCGGCAGGTACCCGAACATGGTCTGGGCGGTTTGCAGTACCGGGATCAGCGCCCCGGGTTTTCCACGGTACTCCTCAAGAACGCCTTCGAGGTGTTCGAGCATATGCTCCTCAGAAACTTCCTCGGTTGCGGTGCAGGAACAATCGTCGCACATAATGAATCTCCCTTGATTGTTAAATGACAGAGCCGCATAGCGACCGGCGCATCCTTGCCATCACCCTATCCTTACTGATACAACAACCGCGAATACGCACAAAATCATGAAACCGGCTTTACCGGCAGGGTAAAAATGAATGCATTGCCCGAGTCGCGCGCTTCATGGCGGATTTTTCCTCCATGAAGTTCAACTATCTGACGACAGATAAAAAGTCCTAAGCCCGTACCCCGCGTCCGCTCGGAATCCGCTGATACGGCAAGCCGTGAAAAACGCTTGAAAAGTTTCCCTTCATCACTGTCGGTCAAGGGTCGTCCGTCGTTGTACACCTCGATCGCCACCGCAGTGTCCAGATGGTTCGCGCTCAACCTGATGATGCCGTTTTCCGTGCCGTACTTTATCGCATTGCCGATAAGATTGTTCATGACCATGAGGAGCAGCGCCGGGTCGGCCGTTACCACGAGAGCCGGGGGAATGCGGTTTTCAATGGTCATGTGCCGCTCCTGCGCCTGGCGACTGAGCGCCGAGACCGATTCGTCGATAATGGCCTCCCTGAGGTTGACTTCGGCGGGAGTAAGCGAAAGCTCATCCTTTTCGATGCGGGCAAGGTTAAGAAAATTCTTGACGGTCATATCGAAGTAATCGAGGTTACGGGCAACCGACGACATGGCCTTTGCCTGCGCCTCGTTCAGTGCGCCGTAATAACCGTCCCTGACACTGCATGCATTGAGCATCGTCGACGACAGGATTCCTTTCAATTCATGGGATACCATGCTGACGAGATCGATATATCTTTTGTTAAGAATGGCCAGCTCGTCGTTGGTACTGCGGAGGCGGGCATCGCGTATGGTGAGCTTTTCGGCCATTTCGTTGAAGGAGCTGGTCAGCTCATGGATCTCCTGAAGGCTGTCCTTATCCGGAGCCCGGAGGGTGAGATTCCCGTCGGCCAGACTTGCCGTGGCCTTTACAAGACGAATCAAAGGGTCGGCAATGCTTCCGGCCAGGACAAGCGTGAGAATCAAAGCCAGCAAGGTGCATCCGGAAATTATGATCAGAAATATGATCGCATACGATCGAATCGTATCCCGGAGCGGGGCTTCGAGTGCGCCGACGTAGAGAGCCCCTGCTATCTTCCCGGTTTCATCGCGAATAGGCTCATAGGCGGTCAGGTACCAGTCGGTGACGACAAACGCGCGCGAGTACCACGGCATGCCCATCCCGACAACGCGGTTATATACTTCCGCCGACATCCGGGTCCCGATTGCGGGCTCGCCGTCTCGGTCGAGCACGTTGGTTGCAATGCGGATGTCGTCCTGAAAAATAGTCACGGTTCCCACCGGCTTTGCATCATAGAGCCGGTCTTCAAATACCATGCGATGAATGCGGCCGACAAGGTCGCTGAAACGGTTGATTACCTTGCCTCCGAATATAACGCGCTCGACAAGGCCGGTTGAATCGAAAATCGGAGCGGCGCATTCCTGCGCCATGGCAGTGGTCAAAATAATCCGGGACGAAGGGATAGCCCGGGGAGTTTTTTTGACGGCGACAATCGACCGTTCATAGAGCGGCTCTCCGATACCCCTTAATTCACTGCTGTCAATAATTCTCGTGCCGCTCCCGGCATTGCCGTGGAATGCCTGCAGGACCAGCGGGCTCCTGGATGCGGCGGAGTCGGACCGTTCGATAACATAGAGGTAATCGAGGCCCAGCCCTGCCTTGAGTTTGGCCGGATCGCGGATGGACCCCACCATTTCAAAGGACCGCTTCATGGTCTCGAGTTCATTTTCATATACGGCATGCGCCGCCGACAGATTGTAGCGGGTCTGCTTCTGTGCACGATCGATAATGCTCGTGCGAATTGCCCAATATCCCAATACGGCAATGAGCGTTCCGAACAGTACGATGATGAGGAGGAACGAAAGCACAATTCTTGTCCGCAGGGTCGATCGTCTCATACGGGCGCCCCCCGTGTCTTCCGGGACGCTTTATTGACATGATAAAGCAAGGTATCATAGTTCCCGAGAATATTCACCGAACTGACCATGCAGCGCTTCGGGGATTTGAGCTCGCGACCGGAGAGATTCAGAATGCCTCGAATACCGGCCAGGACCAGGAGGTCGAGGAGGTGCTGGGCATTTTCATCCTGCGAGGCGATTATCCCGATAACGACGTTATTCCTGACGATACAACCCACGAGAAGATCCAGAGGCAAAATAGGAATATCGCTTAAAAAAGCTTTTTTCGGGAGCCTTCCGGGAACTTCGTCGAACGCTGCAATAATATTGGATCCATGAGCAGCAGAGAGCTGTTCGAGCGCCAGCACGGACGCGGAGGAGCTGAGGCCGCAAAGAACCGATGGTACCTTTCTCTTGCCGAGCAGGGTGTCGATCTTCCGAAGAAGAAAATCTATCTCATAGCCGACTCTTTTTTTTCCGGCAAATTTAAACTGGGAAAAATCCTTCCGGACCTGGCAGGCCGTAATGCCTACAGCATCGGCAATATCACCGGAGTAGACCTTCGAAACTGCGTAGGTTTTAAGGCGGGCGATGGCAGCCCGATACCGGGGAAGCCGGGAAATTGCATTATCCGAAATCGCCATTATGCTCCTTGGATCACAATAACCAATTATAATATACTTATTCCCGTTCTCCGTCAACAGAATAAAAGTGAAACCATTCACATTAAATACAAAATGGCCAGTAATTATAAGGGTTTTGATTGCATCGATATGAAATTAATGGTGCTGATTTCACATTAACGGGACATTGGCGAGGTTATTGTGATGGAAAATTCAAAACTTTATGAAAAAGCCGAGAAAGAATCCAAAAGCAGAAGAAAATTCAAATTCTTCTGGATGGCTGAGCCGGAATCCAAAAGCAAATTCAAAATTTAAATCTTTTGGATGGCTGAGCCGGGTCACCCGCATGAGGTGAGAGTGCTTCATAACAGGCACCCTGCGGCGGGGACCCACGAGGCCTCCGCGAAAAAAACAAAAAAAGGCAAGGAGTGTAGAAGTTTAGATGGGCCAAAATTTTAATTTGTTTGATTTTACGCATCGCCGCCCACTTCCGCAGGAAGGGGTGAGCCTGAAGAGGCGTGCCTTTTTGCGGCTTTAGGCCAGGGGGAACCCGCCTAGCGAGGTTCCGCCACCAAAGGCTTTTAAATCAGTTTCCTACTTGAGCAGTAACCACGCCAATTACTTTTACTCGGCCGCCTCACGTGGAGCTACCTCTGTTTCCACCATCTGGCTCCTGCGGACAATTCGGATCTTTATCGGCTTGGCAGGAGAAAGCTCGGAAAGCTGGAAGAAAATATCATCCATATTCTGCACAACGATGTCATTGACAGCTACCACAAGGTCGCCGATATGGATGTCCGCCCCTGCTGCAGGGCTGCCCCGTTCGACTCCCATGATCTCGCAGGCGGAGTCCTGGTCCAGGTTATGAAACCGGACCATGCGGCGGCTGAGCGGGCGGGTCTGGCCCATAATGCCGAGGTAGAGGCGGCGGACCTTGCCCGTTGTGAGAAGCTGAGGCACGACCCATCGGGCCGTCGTCGCCGGAACCGAAAATCCGATCCCCTGCGCGGCGGCGATGATGGCCGTGTTGACGCCGATGACTTTTCCGCGTGAATTGAGCAGGGGCCCGCCCGAATTCCCCGGGTTGAGAGGGGCAGTATGCTGAATGATGTCTGCAATGAGACGACCGTTCTGCGCGCGCAGCGCCCGGCCGATTGCGCTGACCACCCCGGTTGAAACAGTCGACTGAAACCCGAGAGGGTTGCCCATTGCAATGACGAGCTGACCGACCTGCAGGTCCGGGGGGTCCATGAGTGCGGCATAGGCGAGTCCGGACTGGGGCACCCGGATAAGCGCAAGATCGGTTGCGGCATCCAGGCCGACCAGGGTCGCCTCCAGCGTTTCGCCTTCGGTAAAGGTCACGTCGAGCCCGTGCGCATCTGCAACGACATGGCTGTTGGTCAAAATGTAGCCATCCGGTGCTATGACAAATCCTGAGCCGGCGCCGATTGGTTCCATGGTATTGGATCCGTTACGCTTTTTTACCGAAATGCTCACCACCGATGGTCCGATTGCCTGGACAACATTAATGACCGCCCGGGAATATGCATCGAGCAGGTCGGCATCCGCAGCGGCTTCCGGACTGGAGCTGCCGGGAACCGGTTTTCGCTGATCCGCGCTAAAATCATTGCCGATATTTAATAACCGTTCAAAGGCGGGCGTTTCCATGGCACTCCTGGTCGGTTTCGGGTTGAGTTGAGACGATTACCCTTGCGGGTCCCGGCACCTATTAAAAATAGGTATATCCCGGCAGACTCCGTGCATAAAATCAATTGAGCTCCCTGCAACAATCTGTGGCGACCGCGAAGGAGCCTTACCTGCGCTCGCTATGCCTATTCAAGAACCGCCCTATATTGTATTTTCCATATAATAATTGAACGATCCATACGGTATCGCAGAGCCGATTTGCCCCTATCCCAGCATAAAAAGAGCTATTTGTATGTCCAATTCCGGCGCCAGGGCGCTCTTCCTCGATCGCGATGGCATTATCAATGAGGATACCGCCTACCCGCACAGGCCCGAACAGATCCGGTTCATCGAAGCGGTATTCCCACTCTGTCGGAAGGCCGTCGAAAAGGGATACCTGCTGATTGTCATTACCAATCAGGCCGGTATTGCGAAGGGGATGTTCGGAGAAGAGGATGTACGGGCGCTTCACACCTGGATGAGCGCGGAGTTCCGGGCCAGGGGAATCGCCATTGCCGGATTTTATTACTGCCCGCATCATCCGGACGCTCTTGTGGAGGCCTATCGCCTCTCCTGCTCCTGCCGGAAACCGGGGAGCGGCATGGTCGAGCAGGCTGCAAAAGAGTTGGGTATCGATATCACGAAATCGCTCGTTGTCGGGGACAAGCCTTCAGACAGAATTGCACTTCCCGGGCTCCGGAGCGTAATTGTGAAAAGCAGGTATACGGGCGACAATTTTGATGTTGCGGATATCGCCGGGCTCGTAAACTATCTGTAAATGGCTGCAGGGGAGGAAAGGTGAATACGCAAAAACCGAAAAGCGAACAGAGTTTGTCTTTTTTTACTAAATACAGTCAGAGCACCTGGATCTACGTTCTCGGGTTCGCGGTACTGACTTTTCTCGTTTTCTCGGCATTTTTCCTTTCCGGCGGGATGCTTTCCAGTTCCGACCAGCTGCAGGCGCTCGATGCCAGGGTCTTCCTGAAAGACGCCCTGGTAAAATTTCATCAGATGCCCTACTGGTTCAGCCCGCGCCTGGGCGGCATGCCCACCGTCGACGCCCTGTTCGGCGATATTTTCTACCCGATCTCTCTGGCTATCAATGCTGCCCTGCCGGTACCGCAGGCAATCAGCTTCAGGATGATCTTCCATATCTTTCTTGCCGGTCTTTTCTTCTTTCTTATGCTTAGAAATGCATTCAAGGTTTCGGGCCCTCTCGCTTTTATCGGGGGAGTCTTTTACATGCTGAACCCGGAGTTTTTTTCCCATATCTACCCCGGCCACGACGGAAAGATGTTCGTGATAGCCTGGGTGCCCTTTATGGTATGGCAGCTTAAAAGCCTGGCAGATACCCAGAAGATAAAATCGGCGTTGCTTCTAGGAATCGGTATCGGTATGGCGATCCTGACCTCTCAGCTCCAGTCGACCTATTTTGCATTGTGGGGACTGGGTGCGTACGTCGTATTCGCGATTGTTCGTGCCATCATGCGAAAGGAAACCGGGAAGGCATTCCGAACGGGGCTGTACTTTGCCGTCGCCTGTGCAGTAGGTCTCGGGATCGGGTTCATCCAACTCTATCCTTCGTTCATGTATGTCCGCAATGCATTCTCGGTCCGCGGGGTGGATCGCGGCTTCGAGTATGCCACCTCATGGTCCATGCACTGGCCCGAGTTTTTCTCACTCTGGGTTCCGGAGTTCGGGAATACGCTTGACTATTACTGGGGCGGCAACGCATTCAAGCTGAACTCGGAATATGCCGGATCGCTTGTCGCTTTCCTCGCCGTGCTGTCGGTAACCTGGAAGATGAGGCCGTGGCGATGGTTCTGGGCCGGCATTGCCGCATTCGCTGCGATTTTTGCTCTCGGCGCTGAGACGCCCCTTTTCAGCATCGTCTACGCTATAGTTCCCGGCGTCAAGAAATTCCGGGCACCCAGCATAATCATGTTCTGGTTCTCCTTCAGCGCGGTGCTCCTCGCGATCCTATTCCTCAAGGATCTTGTTGCCGGTGAGCTGGCTGAATTGAATGAGCTTCGCAGAAAAAAATGGACCAGGGGCCTGCTCATTACAGCCGGGGGGCTTTTCATTATTGCCGTCTTCTTCTCGATAAAGGATGTGGTTTCGGGTCTTCCCTTTATTGCGATGCTCGATTCCGAGAAACGGCAGGTCTTCGACGCGAATTTTGCAAAGAATTTTGTCCCCATGCTCTGGCTCTGGTTTCTGCTCTCCCTTGCCGTCATCGGCGCCATAATTGGCGTGGTGCATAAGAAACTCAGGCCCGGCATAGCCCTCGCCGTTATCCTGTTTGCCGGCGGCTGCGATGTCCTGCGCGTCGACGCGCAGTTTATCAAGGTTATCGATCCGAGGCCCTATTTTGCCGATGAGCCGGCTTTCCAGGATCTTCGTGCAAAAATGGCAGAGGCGCCTTTCCGCTGTTTCGCGATTGCCGGAGCACTCCCGCAGAACGCCGAGGGGGTCCATGGACTCGAAGGGGTCGGGGGGTTCCATGATAACGAGCTGCGATGGTACCGGGAGTTCCGGGGTGACCAGCGGGACCGCAATTATTATGAAAAACTCATCGGCCAGTCGCCCGACGGCCAGGCCTATCTTATTGCCGAGAATCTTAAAAACGGCAACAACTTCCTGAACCTTGCAAATGCGAAGTACTACCTCGTCAGGCAAGGGAACGAACTTGTCAGCGTCAAGAACGATGGCGCGCTGGACCGGCTCTCCTTCGCGACCGGGTATGTGGTCATCGACAGCGCCGGTATCATTGAGGCGCTGCAAAACGACCGGTACGATATCCGGACAACGGTGGCGCTTGCCCGGGAGCCCGACGAAAAACCGGTTCGCGGCCCCGATTCCGCATCGGGTACCCTGCAACCTCCATTTTCGGAGCAGTGGGAAAAGTATACGCCGAACTACCGGAGGGCGGTTGTCGAGGCCGGAGCCGACGGGTTCCTGCGGATATCCGAGGTTTATTACCCCGGCTGGAAAATTCGTATCGACGGCGCCCCGGTCAAAATTTACCGGGCCGACGGTGCCTGGATGGCGGTTAACCTGCACCGTGGCAGGCATGTGGTGGAGATGATGCCCCGATCATTGTACTTCGGAAAAGCGGAACGTGTTTTCCTTACATGCATACTTGCTCTATGCCTGTATGGCATCGGTGCCTTATTCCTGAAATTAAAGAGTGCCAAGCGCGACGGGAACATTGCTGAATGAAAATTAGACGAAGAAACAGCATGCAGGTCCGGCGGAATGCAGCGGTTGCAGATCTCATTGCAGGGAACCTATGAAAGTTGCCGCCTACTTCGAAAGAATAAATTACCGGTCGATGAAGATCCCTTATTGGGCAAAGTATCTCATCGCAATCCTGCCGTTCGTATATATATTCTGGCACACCGATGTTCACCGGCTCGCCGATACACTTCATAAAATCGCATGGTGGACAATTCCCGTTCTCGTGTCCATTTTTATTTCCTGCATGTTCCTGAATGGCCTCAAGTGGTGGGTGCTTCTCAAGGAGTTCATACGGGATCTTCCCTTCTGGGAAACCATGTCGTATCATTTTATCGGAATATTTTATTCCATTATTCTCCCTTCAAGCCTCGGCCTTGATGTCGTCAGGACCGTTCTCATTTCCCGTAAGAACGATTATGGGTTTTGTTGGGGTGCAACGTGGGTATGCAAGATCATCGGCCTCCTGATGTGGGCACTTCTATCGCTGTACGGCATTTTGACGCTAGATAAAAGCCGTCTTCCTCGATCATTCGGCATATACGCCGCCGTTGCATTTCTGGCAGTGGGATTGATGTTTTATCTGTCCTTTTCCAAAAGGGCTACAAGGCCTTTTCGTTCGTTCCTGCTGAAGGTGATTTCGAGAAAAACGCTGGAGACCTTCGAGAGGATAAGGGAGGGGATTTTTGTATTCCGCGGCCGGAAAAAGGCTTTGGCCGGGGTTACGATTTTATCGCTGATTGTCCAATTTTCCCTGATTTGCGGCGGGTGTCTCATTGTGAAGGGAATAAACGGGCATATGTTCCTTTCGGTTTTCATGACCTTCATTCCGGTAATCGAACTGGTAGCGTCGCTTCCCCTGACCCCCGGAGGACTGGGAGTCAGAGAGGCGCTCACTGCCATTATGCTGGGAAGCATAGGATTATCAAAGGAACAGATAGGCACGTATATTCTTATTTCGGTGGTTTTTTCAATTCTTACAAAGCTTATTGGCGGGCTTCCCTTGCTGTATGATGCAGTGACTGCCATGCGTGCTGAAAAAGAAGTTCCAAAAACCGGTCGCGATGACCCCTCCAGCATGGGATCACCATGAACCTTTACGACGCTGTTTTAAAAAGAGGATTTAGCGGATTCGGTGCAAAGACCCTGTTTCGACTCGGTTTGAAAGCTCGCGCACTTTTCTTTGCAATGAGAAATTTTTTTGGAGTTTTAACCTATCGGAAAAAAAAGTGCACCGTTTCTTCCATGAAGATCGGGAAAATTCTCGTTGTGAGAACCGACCGTCTCGGGGATATTATATTGTCAACCCCTGCACTGAGGGCACTACGCGCCAGGTTTCCTGAGGCAACCATCGACTATGTCGTCCAGAAGAAATGTGCTCCCGTACTGAATTGTTATTGCGGATGGAACTGCATTTACGAAGCAAATGTTTCGGATTCACGCCAGTTGAAGGCTCTGGGCAGGGAGATTTATCTAAATCATTATGATGTTGCCATTGTAGAGCACCCGGCTAAATATGCCTATCAACTTGCTAAAGATTCCCGGGCGGATTGCATTGTAGGATGGAATGCCAAAGGGTTCGGCTATATGCTTACCATCGGTTTTCCGGATGACCGTGGGAAAGCGCTTCGCCATCAGGTAGAAAACAACCTGATGCTTCTGGCTCCCCTGGGCGTACACGACCTGTCGCCGGAATTCCCGGTCAGAGAAACTGATCTTGGGTCGGCGCAGTATCTTGCTTTTTGCGAGAGCAATGGAATAAGTCCCGGTGAAAGATTCATTGCGGTCCATCCCGGTTCGTACGCACCGCGCGTACGGTGGCTGCCGGAAAGATTCGGCGCAGTGATTGACCGGGCTCAAAAATATGGAGTCAAAGTCGTTTTGTTCGGCGGAGTCGAGGACCGTGAAATAATGCAGGAAGTCCTTTCGAAAACCTCTGCCCCCCCCATTGTTGCAGCAGGGGTATTCGGGCTTGAAGGGTTGGTAAGCTTTCTTAAACATGCTGCGATATTTATCGGAAATTCAACGGGGCCTATGCATATTGCCGCAAGTGTAGGTACGTGGACCATTGCTATCTTCGGTACGAAGTATCCCATGGACAGGGCGGAGTTATGGAAGCCTTGGGGACCGAAGGGTATTGTTGTAAGCTCGAATAACTTGAATTGCGAGCGATGTATACCCTGGACATGCAACCATAAAAAATGTTTAACCGATGTAACTGTTGATGACGTCTGGCGGAGAGTCGAGACGATTTTAAACTCTTTCGCCGGGGGCTCATAAATGAATGAACGACGCCTCTCATCGAGTCGTGACGTAACTGCATGGAGGAGATCCGCATGGCATATTACGATTTTTATTCTGAGCGCAGGGTAACAGGAATCAGCAAATGGCTTAATGCGCGATTTGCACAGAGGATGGCTGGGGAAATAATGAATGCGGTAAGCCCCGGTGATACCGTTTTGGAAATAGGGTCGGGGGATGGTCCGATAGCGCGGATACTTCATGGTCATTACCGCTATTCAGGATATGAGCCCAATCCGGTTCTTTCGGATCGACTGGCCAAATTGGGCATACCTATGCGGCAACTGAAAGTGCCGCCGCTTCTGGAAGAGGATACCAGTCAGAATCTCGTTGCCGCTATCCATGTATTGGAACACATGGATGACATCAAAGATGCTCGCCTGTTTGTAAGTGAAATCAGACGCGTGCTGAAGCCCGGCGGCATGTTCCTGGCGGTTTGTCCGGATTTCCGCGATTTCGGATCGATTTTTTATGACATCGATTATTCACATAGTTTTGTTACGACGCCCAATCGTGTTGTTCAACTACTGGTCGATAGTGGATTTGAAATTATCCGGCGGAAATATGTTTTAGGGCCGCTGCCTTTTTTTCCCGGAATATTTTTCAATGTGGCAATGAAACTCGTTTTTCTGGTAATAAATCCAATCAGGAATATTTTCGGCATCGACCCGGTAAAATTAATCAAAATGCAGGGGACGTTCAGCCGGGCGGTAGTAATTTTATGCAGAAAAAACGATAAGGCATAAAAATAGCGGGAGCCTTAAAGTGCCCCCGCTCTCTTGAACTTCCCATTCCCCACGCTCGGATCGGTTATCGTGACAAGACCAGCATGGTTTGCCTTTCAAGCATGCCTGCGTGGAAATGCACAATATAGCTTCCTGCTGCAAGCAAACTGTTTTTCAGATCGACCGAATAGAATCCGGCCGCCTGCATTCCTCTAAAATTCATTGCCCTCCTGCCGAGCAGGTCATACAAGGTAAGTTCAACCTGTTCTCCTTTAGGCAGAGAGTAGCAAAGCGCGCCTTGTTTGATCGCGAACGAATAACTGCGGGTTTGACCGGAAGAGGCTACCGTTGCAACCGACGGAGTCAGCGCCCATACGCTCGACCATGGGCTTACGCCCGCCGCATTGTTCGCCCTGACCTGCCAGTAATACGGGTATCCGTGCGTTGGAGTGAACTGTGCCGCAGTCGTCAGTCCGCCGGCGGAGAAAACGGTGCTGCCGAAAGTGAAAGCGCTGGAAACCAGCAGCGTGTAGGATGTTGCCGTACTTACCGTCTCCCAGCTCAGCGTAAAAGGCATTGTTGCATGCGTTGTAAATACCGCGTCGTTGGTTGGTGAAACAAGTGCCGGTGCAGCCGGAACGACGAGCGTCGAAAAGCTCCAGGTTCCGGACCAGGTTGCTCCGGCAATGTTGGCCGCGTTTGCTCGCCAGTAATACAGTGCTCCTCCATAGGACAGTCCGGTAACCGCTGCTGTTTGCCCGGTTCCCGACTGGGCGAATACCGTGCTGGTGAAAGTCGCCGCTGTCGAGACCTGTACCGCATACGAGGTAACGGTTCCGCCGACAGAGCTCCAGATCAAGGTAAGTGCCGAGGGCTGGCCAGCCGCACCATTCTGAGGAGCGGAAAGAGTTGGAGCGGATGGGGTGGCCGGGATAGTTCCAAAGCTCCAGGTCGCTGACCATGCACTAGTTCCGGAGCCGCTTGAAGCGCTGACATGCCAGTAAAAGGTTGTTCCGTTAGCGATACCCAGGAGCGGCTGGGTCAGGCCGGTGACCGCGGTCCAATTGGCAAGCAAGGTTGCAAATGAGGAGACCATGGAAACCTGAATTGAATACGAAGTCGCACCTGCCGAACTGTTCCAGGTTAACGTCAGGGAGGTCGGCTGATTCGCAACATTGTTGGAGGGTGCCGAGAGTGAAGGTGGTGCAGGAGGCGGCGGGATTGTGGTAAAATACCACGCGGTGCTCCACGCACTGGTTCCGCCACTGTTCGCAGCGCTGGCTTGCCAGTAATACACCGTACCGGGTGAGAGGCCGCCTACAATTGCACTTTTTGCCGTAATTCCGGTCAGGCTTGCCACCGTTGAAAGGAACGATAAGCCGGTTGACACCTGAAGGCTGTATGAGGCCGCTCCGCTCGATGCACTCCAGCTTAACGTTGATGCGAGTGGTTGGTTGAGGGCCCCGTTTGTCGGAGCAGCAAGCACCGGCGCAGCCGGCGCTGCCAAAACCGTGGTAAAACTCCACCCGGGCGACCATGGCCCGGTTGCGGTGGCGTTAGCCGCGTCCGCCCGCCAGTAATAGGTAGTGCCCGAAAGCAGATTGCCCGACTGCTGCGTTGTAACGGCCAGGCTTGATTGATAAAAGAGTGTTGACGAAAAGCTTCGGCTGGAGGATAGTTCGAGGCCATAGGATGTCGCGCCGCTTACAGCGCTCCAGTCAAATGTCGGAGAAGTCGTTTGATTAATTGCCCCGTTGGTTGGGGAGGAGAGCGAAGGAATTCCTAACCCGATGGAAGCAAAATGTGCCTGAACACTATCCGCAGAAAGCTCATAATTAAAAATTTTAACCTCATCTATTTTTCCGTTAAAGGGAGCGCTACTGCTTGTTGTTGCACCAATAGCCAGTGAATTGGATCCATATGAGATTGTTCCGGAACGCAGTGCCGCCCCATCAAGTTTACCATCTACATATACTTTTAAAGAATCGTTTGCCCATTCCCCGACAACCTGGTGCCATTGGTGATTTGCAAGCACGGTTGCTCCCGTGACTTCGTTATCCCAGGTATTGCTGGTAACAAACTCGATTGTACCGGTGGCATTATAAAGCTGCAACCGGTAGCTTGCGGAATTCGCATAATCTTTTGATACAATAACACCATACGTCGAAGCCGTGAAGCTGTCGGAATAAACCCAAGCCTCGACGGTAACGGTCGCAGGGTCGAAGGGATGAATTATCGGGAACGCTTACCAGAGAATTGCCGCCGAATTGGAGAGCGGTCCCGATAATTCCGGAGGTCCATGATGCCCCGGTGATTACCCCGTTGTTGCCATTCCCGCTACCGTCGTATGCAGTATCCCCGGTTCCCTCGTTGAACCCCCAGTAAGCAGCCAATCCGGACGCAGCCTGAGAAATGTTAAGGGAACAAAGAAGTAGTGCCGCCGCCAGAAAAAATCTGATACCTCGACGATGTCTTTTCATTACCAACGTCCTTTCAGTTGCACTATCACGGGTTATTCTGATTGAGCAAATAAACCTTCCCGATCATTCCTGATCGGCAAGCCGGCTTAATAATCAGCGTGCAATAGTCACCGCATAATGGTCATTTCCCGGGTCATTAAATTGCCGTTAAGCTTGCAAACGACAAGGTAGGTTCCCGTCGGTACGGGGGTACCCTGCCGGTATGTTCCATTCCAGGTAATACCGTGATTGCCTGCCGAAACCATGCCCCTGAATACTGTAGCAATACGATCTCCTTTCAGGGTTACGATATCCAGCGAAACAGAGGACTCTTTAATGAGAGAAAAGTCTACCTGCATGCCGTTTCGCATTGGAACATAGGTGACGCCCCGCAGGGAGGGTCTGCGCGAAGCATCAGGGAGTACAGCTGTTGCTTTGACCCAGAAGGTGTCTGCGTTTGAATACCGTGTTATTGCAGAAACCGATCCCACCCGCCAGACGATTTTGCCTGCCGGCAAATTAACAGAAGGCATAAAAAGCGTATCCGCGGCCAAGGTTGAAATAATCGAATTAACGAAGGTTCCCGAAGTATCGATTTGGATCCGGTACGACTGCGCACCGGCGGCACTGTACCATTTGAAAAGCGGCATGCCGGGCTGTGTATCCGGTACCATCGGGACAAGAATTGGTACCGAATCACTAACAATAGTAAAGGTATCGATTGCCGAGTACCGGGACCCGAGGTTACACATTACGTGCCAGTAAATAGGGCCGATGGGCAATTGGACCCGAGGCGTGTAGAAGGAATCGGCGGCAACATCGGCAATCAGGGGGGTGGTGAAATCGCAGACATCGTTGATCTGTATACTATAGGAAGCTGCTCCGCGGACCGGATGCCAGAGGAGCGTCGGCTGACGGTTCCGAGTTGGATTCGGCGTGTAGGGAATGATGAGTGGTATTGTGGAGTCGCGCGCTGTGGTAAAGCTCCATATGTTTGACCATGCGCTTACACCGCCCGCATCCCCGGCATCCACGCACCAATAAAAGACCGTACTGTTCGGGAAGCCCTGAGAGGGCCTGATGCAGTGTGGAGACTCCGTTTAAGCCGACCGTTATGGTTGAAAACGAAGAGTTGGTCGAAACCTGGAGGGAATAGTTTTCGGCCCGGGCTGCAGAGCTCCAGCTCAGGGTAAGGGAGGTCGGGAGATTTGAAGCAGTATTGGAAGGAGCCGAAAGCAAGGGTACCGCGGGTACTACCGGCAGGGACACTGCATTGTAATAGGCAAGGATGGAGTCGGGCGGCAAAGCATAGTTGAATATCCTGACCTGTTCAATTTTCCCGTTAAATGGAGCGTTGTTATTTTCTGTATAGCCGATAATCAAGGGATCGGTTGTATACGAAAGCGAGCCGGATCGCAGAACGGCTCCATCCAATTTTCCATCAACAAAAACCTTTAAGGAATCATTTGTCCATTCTCCGGCTACCTGGTGCCATTTGTGATTGGCGAGCACTGTTGCTCCAACGCACTGCTCATCCCAGGTATTATTGGTGACAAACTCGAGCGACCCGGAATAATCATAGAGCTGCAAGCGATAGCTGGCCGCACTCCCGTTTTCCTTGGTGACAATGATGCCGTAACAATCCGCCTGGAAACTATCGGAATATACCCATGCCTCTACGGTAACGGTTGCGGGGTCCAGACTTGCATTATCCGGAACGCTCACCATGCTGGAGCCCCCGAATTGCAAAGCTGTTCCCGAGACTCCGGTAACCCATTGCGCTCCTGAGATCAATCCATTGTTGCGATTTCCGCTCAGGTCATGCGCAGTGTCACCGGTTCCTTCGTTAAAGGGCCAGTACGCCGCCAGTCCCGATGCCGCCTGAGAAATGTCAAGGGTCATGACCACCGTCGCTGCCGTCAGGAGGAACCTTACACCAAAATTGCTCCATTTCATATGATCTCCTTTGTCGCTCATACCGCAAGGTGCTATTCCGAAATGAAAAGCGAATATACTATTGTTGTCACTGGTCCGGATGTAGGCAATATAGTAATTTACCGCAAAGGATACAAGGTTTTTTAAGGGGGAGAGTGGCCCGAAGAATATTCAACTAATGGATCCGCTCCCGGTGCCGAGGTGCCGAAGGACTGGTCTCCACCGTATAAGCCTCAGATGAGCGCTGCAGCAAGCGCATCCGCCACGAGAAGCCCACGCTCGGTCGGCTGGAGAAATGGCCCCGCATAGGTGAGCAATCCTTGCCCGATGAACTCAACGATTTTCTCTCTATTAGCTAATTTATCAAATGAAATACCGCATTTATCTATAAATGCCAATGTGTCTATACCTTTTGCCCGGCGCAGCCCGAGAAGTACCATTTCAGAGGCGATCATGGTGGGATCAATATCTTCGATGAAGGCGCGAGGCAGGTGGCCGTTTTCAACCAGATCACGGTACTTTTGCAGGTCAGGCACGTTCGCGAACCGCTGCCCGTTTAGATACGAGTGGGAAGCGCATCCGAGACCAAGGTATGGCCTATGATCCCAGTATGCCTCGTTATGGCGGCAACGATGCCCCTGTCGGGCGAAATTCGATACTTCGTAGTGATCGAAGCCCGCGTTTCGAAGCAACTGCCACAACCCTTCGGTCATGCGCGACATCTCACTATCCTCCGGAAGCGGCAGGAGCCGCCGGTGTCTGCCGAAAGGTGTTCCTTCTGCAACGGTCAGTTCATAGGCCGAAAGGTGCTGTATGTTTGGAAACGTGAGGAGCTCCTGAAGCGTTTTTCGGAGGTCTTCGAACGATTGTCCGGGCAGGCCGTACATGAGATCGACGCCGATCGAGGAAAAAGAGGACAGCGATTCCTCGCGCAAAAGCCGGCACCGCTCCGCCGTATGGATTCGGCCCAGCAGGCGAAGTTCACGGTCGCTGAGCGACTGGACGCCGAAGGAGAGGCGCGTTACTCCTTCCGAAAGGAGCATCGCAGATTTTTCTTCGGTAAAGGACTCGGGATTACATTCCACCGTCCATTCGCAGTCCGAAGCCAAGGCGAATGACTCCCGGATCATCCGGCACAGGGAGGACAGTTCGGCAACCGATAGTACGGAAGGAGTGCCCCCGCCGAAAAACACCGTTCCAACTTCGATGCGGTCGCCGATTATGCGGCGATCCCGGCAGAGTTCGATTTCTCTCTTAATCGCATCGAGGTAGGCTGCGGCGACTTCCGGATTGTATTGAACCGAGTAAAAGTTGCAATACCGGCACTTTGCGGCGCAGAAAGGTACATGAAGGTAGAGGCCGATTGAACCCGGCGACTGCAGCCGGCAATTTGCCTCGGCAACGCTTCGGATTGCCATCGCCTGCCGGTTTACGGCGATCCCGGATTTTGAGGAAGTTCCATCGGCTCAACACTTTTAATGAGTGCGTAATCAACCACATACGGTTTACCCTCAGGAGTGAGGAGCGTCACCGATCCGGAATCTCTTGAAACCACTTTCCCCTGGAGGTCATTCCCGTTTGTAAGGAATATCCTGTAGCCTCTTCCCGTTACGAATTGCGGCGGAGGAACCGGGATGCCCGGTGTCGTTTGTACCGGAGGAGCGGCAATCCAGCCGGTTGCCGGTGCAATCCCGGCGGACATTGCATAATGCGTCCCTGAAGGCGTCGTTTCGCCTGCAGAACCGGTTTCCCAGCGCTTCCAGGCATTTTGATCGTGCCCGAGAGACTGCCCTGTCAGGCGGGAAAGAGCACCTTCCCCGATATATACGGTAAAGAAAATTTTCAGGTTGAAAACAGCTTGAGCGACCTCTCCGGAGGCGTTCAGCTGCTTTGAAACGAATTCAACCTCATGGGTTTCGTCAATGAAAGATTCGTATTGCGACAGTATATTGTAGTCGAGAATCGGCGGAGAAACCATAAACTGATTCTTCGCGTTGGTCACGCACGTTCCGATGCAATCATCAAAAGTACCTTCATTCGCTCCGAAAACCGCCCCGTGGACCTGCACCAAATGCACTATCTTTGGGAAGAGCGAAACCATGATCGGGATCGCCTCGCGGGCATCGGCGTAAGTCATGTGCGAAATCCGGGTGATAGCGGTGAAGCTCCTCGTTGCCGCATCACGGTCGGTTGCGGTACCTCCCGGGCCAATGGATCCTCGGGAAACGAAATAGGTGGAGGCTTCGGGCGTGTAATACGTTGAAGGGCCGGCCTGGATGTCCCGGATGTAACGTGTCATCTGCGTCGTATCGGCGGCAGGCGCATAAGTGGCGCACATCAGCGCACCTGAAGCCGCGATCATTGCCCTCCTCCGGAACCTTGTCAATCGAAGTACCACGGTAGCCCTCCCCTCCCCGAGCCGGCATTTTGGAATACAGTATTAAAAATAAGATAAGCGGCGCAGAATTGCCTGCCTGAGAGCCTATAAACGAGGGTTCGCCTCACCGGGTCTTGCACCAGGCCTGCGATTCTTAATCAGCGTACCTTCAAAAAAATACACAGAATAAAAACTCCGTAGAGCCCTCCTCCGACAAGCAATGCACCGGGATGGAGGTTTTTCCGTATTTGTATAAGGAGCAGCACGAAAAGTGCCATCGCCAGGGCGCAGCAGGCCGATACCAGAATGAGTCCCCGGAGGTCCCATTCGGTGAAAAGCATGCCGAACGCTACGGGGAAACAGCTTTGAAATACCATCGCTCCCGTTATATTTCCAAGCGCCAGGGTGTCTTTTTTCCTTCCAATCCAGATGATTGAATTCATTTTCTCCGGCAGTTCTGTGGCGATAGGAGTAATGATGAGGGAGAGCAAAAGCGGAGAGGTGCCCAGCGACCGGGAAAGAAGGTCAACAAAATGTATGAAGAAATGCGCCCCTGCTATAATAAGAGCAAGCCCCCCCCCGACTTGAACCACGATGAATAGAACCGAGCTCGGCACTCTGAGGAATCGTGATAGATAGAGCCTTTCGACCCGCCCGATATCCGCCCCGTCGCCGCTTATGGTCACTTTAAGGTAGAAACCATAGGAGGCCGCGAGGCCGATCGCTGCTATCCACCGCAACAGGTGAATATCACGATAGAACGTTGCACTGACGGCAATACCATAATAAATAAGGAAGAAAATAAGGTCCCGGGAGAGGATTTTCCGATCGATATGCATGACGAGGGTTCGCCGCTTGAGGAGCCCATTGATAAATACGGCTGCCCCGGTAACAAAGAAACCAAGCGTTGCCAGCATGAAGGGGGCTCCGGCGATGGCCCCGATTCCAATGGCATGGGAACGCGCATTTTTCGCAAAAAGAATTGCAAGAATGGGGATGATGGTTTCAGGAAGGGCTGTGCCGATTGCGGCAAATATGCTTCCGATGATCCCCTGGTGGAGCTTGAATGCTTTTCCCAGCCACTCAATGGCATTTACAAAAATGGTGCATCCAAGTAGAATAATTCCCAGGCTCAGGAGCAGCAGGGTGCTATAGGCAACCATGATGAATGGACGGAAATCCTTTATCCAAGGGAGTAAAAGTTCAGGAGAGGCTTGCACTACGCCTTTGGGCTGAACGAACCATGCGGATTAAAAATATAATTGAAAAGACCCCCTGCCTCAGACATACAAACTATCCTGGATCATTTGGCAGTACCTTGGTGCGGGAGGCACCTTTTTGCCTCCCGCACTACCTCAAGCGGTGATCTGCCTCAGGCGGCTTTTTTATAGGTCGGTTTCAGCACCTCATCAATAAATTTTTCGTACCTGGTTGGAGCATTCGGCTTGCTGGGGTCCAGCAGCGTCGTTGTGATCTTCCCCGAGCTCACGCCATGTGCAAGCTCCACGAAGGACTCCGCCATATTGCGCGATAGACCCACAGCCATCATGCCGTCTATAGCCTCCCGATCGGGTGCCGTTATGTAGGTTACGTTCGGAATATCGAGCCTCTTCCCGATAAGCCGGCTAACCTCCTGCAGGGTAATCCTGTGTCCGAAAAGGTCCACCACCGTATGGCCCTTGAAATTTCGTTTCAGGAGGAGTTCAGCCGCCTTTTGACCGATATCCCTCGAAGCCACCATGAGAAGCGGCACGTCAGGCTCCAGAGGATAAGCATAGATGCGGCGGTTTTTGACCTGTTCGAGATTCATCAGCGTGTTTTCAAAGAAGTATCCCGCTCTCAGGAACACAATGTCGACGTCCTTTAACTCCCTGAGTAGCTTTTCAACATCATGCAGCCCGGCCACCGGCCCGGTACCTGAATCATGCTCCGCTCCCAGGCTCGAAAGAAACACAAGCTTTCGCAGTCCGGATCGCTTCACCGCATCACTGATCACCCTGCCTGATTTATTGTAATGTGCACGCACATCCTCGGTATCCATTTTAGGAGGAATGAGAATGTATGCCGCGTCGGCTCCGGTTAGTGCCTTGGTGAGAAATTCCACGTCTCCCTGATCGCCGATTAATGCTTCCGCTCCTCTTTCGGTTAAATGCTGCAGATGTTCGGCCGACCTGCCAATAACCCTTATTTTTTCTCCCTTTTTGAGGAGAGCATCAGCTGCACTGCTTCCAGTTTTTCCACTTGCTCCGGTAACGACTAACATAACTACTCCCTTCATTAAAAGAGGGCTTGCTGCTGAAACATTATTTCACGCCCACTACCCTCTTTGTGAATTTCATTTAAAAATCTCCTTTTGAGGCTACGCCAAAGCTCAGTGCATTGCCGGCCTCATATACAAATATAAAAAGCAACAATCATTCCATTAAGTATAGTTTAACCTTGGTTGCTGCTATCCGGCTAAACAAGAGCGGGTAAGGCAGTTGCCTGTCTCCTGGCACATAGTTTGCAAAGTCTGAAACAGGTCTTAAACCCTTTTCCCTGAGGAGGCTCTATGGCGGCTATTAAAGCTGAACTGGTTTCAATGATGAACAAGGCTCTGGAATTGGAGCATGCGGCAAGAATCCAATACCTTACCCATGCCTCGCTGATTTCCGGGAAGGATTCTGAACCGATTATTGCACGCCTGAAGGAAATTGCAACCGATGAAGAGAAGCATGAGGAGAAATTCAGGACACTCATCGCCGACTACCTGGGCGGCGAGCCGACCATGGTGCTCGGCCGGACCATAGCTGCGCACGGTGTGCCCCAGATTCTGGAAATCAACCTCAAGAATGAACGGGACGCCCAGGATTTCTATAAGCAAATTTACCAGACAGCGGTCGAAAACAAGAAGGAACTGCAGTATGAGTTCGAAACGATCGAGCATGAATTACGCCATGTGATAATAGACGAACAGGAACATATAAGTGAATTGACAAGAATTATGGGGTAGTTATATGCCTCTGGTGGGGGAACCATTGTAAATGGTTCCCCCACCAAGGTAGTATCTATTATTTAGACCTCCTCAAACTGAAGCTTATAAAGCTCATAGTAAAGCCCCTTACGCTGTATAAGCGATTCATGATCCCCCCTCTTCAGCAACTGTTCCCTTGTCTATTACAATAATTTTGTCCGCATTGCGGACGGTCGAGAGGCGGTGGGCCACCACGATGGAGGTGCGGTTGCGGACCAGGTGGTTCAGCGCATCCTGGATCAGGTATTCGGTTTCCGAATCGATGTTCGAGGTGGCCTCGTCGAGAACCAGGATCGCCGGGTCGGCGTAGAGCGCCCGGGCAAAGGCGCAGAGCTGGCGTTCCCCTCCGGAAAGGGTCACCCCGCGCTCCATGACCATCTCCTGCCGGCCCTTTTTCAGCCGTTCGAGAAGGGGCCCGATGTGGGTAACGCGAACCGCTTCGTTCCATCGCTCCTCGTCGAAAGGCGCGCCGAGGGTGAGGTTTTCCTCGATGGTGCGGGAAAAGAGAAACATCTCCTGCATGACCACCGCCATCCTGCTGCGCAGCCCGGCATAGGGAATTGCCCGCAGGTCAATGCCATCGACCGTGATGCTTCCCTTCTGCCACGGGTAAAAGCGGCCGAGCAGGTTGATGACGGTCGTCTTGCCCGACCCGGTTTCGCCGACGATCGCCAGCGTGGAACGCGCCGGAACGGAAAATGAGACCCCGCGCAGCACCCACTCGCCGGGCGTGTAGGCGGCCCAGACGTCCTTGAAGACGATTTCCCCCCGCAGGTGGACGAGCGTGGTTGCCGGTCCGGGCCGGTCCGGCCCGTCAATCTCGCGCACCGCGTCCGCCTTGAGCACGGTCAGGATCTTCTCTCCGGCAGCATTGGCGCTCTGCATGACGTCGAATTTTTCCGCCAGGTCGCCGAGCGGCTCGAACAGGTTCGCGATATAGGCGAGGAACATGACAATAATGCCATACGAAAGAGAAGCATGAACAAGCGCCTGGCTGCCGAAAAGGATGACCGCCGCGACCACGGCCCAGCGGAAGAAATCGATGAGCGGGCGGAACACCGCGAAAACGGTGAGCTGCCGGAGATTCGCATCGTAAACGCCGCGGCTTATGGTCGCAAATTTCGAAAACTGGCTCTTTTCGCGCAGGAAAATCTGGATGATCCGCATCCCGGTTATATTCTCGTTGAGAAAGGCGTTAAGATGCGCGACCCTGGTACGGATGAGGCGGTAGGCGGTGCGCGACTGGGCCCGGAACACGATGGTGATGACGGCGAGGAAGGGGAAGGAGGCCGCGACCGCGCAGGCAAGCTTGACATTAGTGAAGAACATGACCGCCACGATGCCGAACATGATGAGCAGGTCCTGGAAGAGCGCGACCGCCACGGTGCTGAACATTTCGTTCAGTGTTTCAATGTCGTTTGACACCCGGTTCACCAGCCGTCCTACCGGGTTGTGGTCGAAATAGGCAAGTTCGAGCGAAAGAATATGCCGGTAGAGCTCGACGCGCAGGTCGCGCATGGCGTATTGCGAGAGCTTCATGAGCTCGATGATCTGCCGGTACGAGGCGACAAACTGGATCAGGAAGAGCCCGATGACAATGAGGCTCAGCCCGATCACGCGCCGCCAGTCCCCGGCGCGCAGCAGGATCATCTCGCGGGTGGTAAATTGCGCGGAGGCGTTGTCGGAAAAGAGGCAGCTCCCTCCGGCAAAACACCTGATGACGCCCTTCCTGATCCCGGCCGAAAGTTTGGCAGCGACTGCGGGCGGCGCCGGGCCGGGCTCGACGAGAAGGTACTCGCCCCCGGAGAGCACTCCCTCAGCCTTGAGACGCGATATTTCCTGCGACGAAAGGCGGCCGAACTCGCTGCGGAACAGGAACATCGTCGTGTCGTCGAGAACCGTGGCTTTCTTCATGAGAGCATGGAGCGGCACATTCTTCGTTTCGATACGTGCCGCGGCGGTGGTCGAAATGGTGAAGCCCTTCTTGACAAGATAATGGTCGACCATGATGCCGGAGAGCCAGGGCACGATGAGCCGGGCGGCCGTTATGAAGGCCACGAGCACGATGGCATTAAAAAGGTGGCGGCGGTACCGGAGCAGGTACGAGAAGAGGAGCCGGGCAACCTCGATGTTCAGGAGGTTTACCGAGGGGGCATCTTCCTCGAAATGCGGCGTCGTCATGCCGCCCCCTTCATGCGCTGGAGTTCGTACAGCGTGGCGTAAAAGCCTCCCGCCGCTGCAAGTTCGTCGTGCGTCCCGTGCTCCGCGATGCGTCCATTGTCGAGCACGATGATGGCGTCGCACTGACGGACTGTCGAAATGCGGTGCGCGATCATGAGCGTGGTCCTGCGCCCGATGATGGGGCGGATGTTCGCGAGAATCTCCGCTTCGGTGGCGGTGTCGACGGCAGAGAGCGCATCGTCGAGAATGAGGATGCGGGCCTGAGCGGCCAGGAGCGCCCGCGCCAGCGCGAGCCGCTGCTTCTGCCCGCCCGAGAGCATGACCCCGCGTTCGCCGATCCGGGTATCGTAGCCTTCGGTAAATTTGGCGATGTCCCGGTCTATGACGGCGAGCTGCGCCGCCTCTTCGATCGCCGCCTGAACCTGCTTGTCGTCGTCGAGGCCGAAGGCGATATTGGCGGCGATGGTATCGGAGAAGAGAAACGAATCCTGCGGCACATAGGCGATCGATTGACGGAGGGTATCGAT
>CAWDOZ010000187.1:0-50979 GCA_963803935.1 uncultured Fibrobacterota bacterium
TGGCTTTTCATTATTTGGTGGATAATAATCTAATTGTGTATTAATAATTAGTTCTTTATCGTTATATAATCTAACAAAACCTGTAATATTAGGAATCATGTATTTTTCACCATGAATTGTTGTAATGTGGGGATCACCTAATGCATATGGTGAAGTCATATTCGAATAATTTGGTGTGATGTTATTATTATGGAATAAACCACTACTGCTTCCGTTATCATTATTTATCCAAGAAAGTCCTTGGGATACGATACCAGCTACGTTTCTAACATAATAATCTTGGAAACTGACCATATTAGTGATAGTTGAATCAATTGGACTAATAGCTAATCTATTCTGGAAGGCATTGAAACAAAATTCCAATTTTGGATATTATTTTTTAGGATTCTATAGGTAAACTAGAGAAATTGGATCACCGTTTTCATCAGTTTCTTCACCATATGCTATATTACCACTATTTTCCAATGTAAATGCTGAGAAAATAGAATACAATGACCAACATCCTGTATGATCACCACAAACAATAGTATGTGACATTGTAAACGATGAAGAAGTAGCTGAATAATAACTATTAACGTCACTATCAGTTAATTGGAAATACATTCCAGTGTTATCAATCATTAATTGATCTTGGGTAATAGCAGAACTTTCTGGAAGAAACAAGATTTAGAATCAGTATTAAAACAACTTCCCGGTGTATAGTTAATGATCAAGACCAACGTCATTAAAATCACAATCACCGTTTGGTCTAATATCCTCAAATGATATCATTATTTGACCAGTTGTATCAGTAGAATTTTCTGAATCATACAATAATAATGTTTGTTGTGATCCATTAGTATTAAACACATTATCTGAATAAATCGTTGGATATTGTTTACTAATGGTTGATGTGGATGGATTCCATGCATTTGGCATCAAGAAAAATCCAATGCCCGTATTATTTGGAAATAGAGTAGAAGGATTATTGATATCATATAATAGTCTAACTTGACTACCTGGTTGGAGATCACCACCACTTGCATATGGATTAGTAATTCGACCATCCTTCAGGTAATTTGGTGTTTGGGAAAATAATTGTCTTCATCATTGTACTTTTTCCATTAGAACCAGTAGCTTCACTATCACCATGAACCATTGGAGTATAACCAGTTAAATTACCATTGTCATCATAAACAGGTTTGGTTGGAACAGATACAGTTCTGTCTGGTTGACTAATATCAACTGGATTTAATGGATAAATATAATATCCAACAAGATCGTGATACCCAGCTCCTTCATATAAAAAAGTCGCATAAACATCACAACCGGTAAACGATGGATCTGTTGATTGGATAATACATTTCTTGAACCAGTATTTGATAAATAATTTGGATGATTACCCGGTACAGAAAGTCCTTCGGGTAATTCATTAATTATTCTATAAACAACATCTGGAGTAATATTAATCGTTGCATTTAAATAATTTGGAACTCCACTGGAATTCCAAGAACCTAGTGTATAACAATCACTCATTGCTTTTAAACTTAAAATAACTATTCAAAATAAACTATTAAAGGTATGTATTGTACCCCACTCCTAATTATCCATAATCTTTCTTAAATCAACCAATGAATTTATCTTGTTATCTTTTATTTCAGGATTCAAATAATTTGCCAAAACTTCATCACTTGGGGAATAAATATGTAAACTTATGGAATTTTCTGGAGCAAACATTTGTAATGCTTTCCCACAGTATTATCAATATAGCCTGCATCATTGATAATAGATATTCCATCACCAATTTTCGTTATATCATTTTTTTCGTTTAGTGGTTTATAAATCGTGCATTTATTATTTCTCAATTCTAAAATTGATCCGGAAAGAACTTTAAATAAACACCCATTTGATGGATGTTGATGATAATTAGTGTATGAATTAGCTTTCCAACCAATGCAAACAATAGCATGTTTGGTATCTGCATGCAAAAGATGTCTAGCGTAATTCTTTTCAGGAATTTTAACTGTACATAAATCTTTCAATGTGATTGGGAATTTTTCGAAACATCCCTTTGCGTCTGATAACTTTGGATATTTATTAATTTGGCTGATAAGCCGATTAATAATTGATCTTGTTGCCATTGTAGATATTTTACATTCTCAAGCAAGGTTTTTAATTATATTTGCGATCAATTTTTTTTACATCAAAAAATTTATGAAAACTTCATCTATACTCGTTAAATAATCATTGACTAATTATTAAATTTATGTATTTTTAACATAAATAAATTAAATGGTGTCTCTGGCAAAAGCATTCCTTATTTTTTAATTGCAAGTATCCCAGTTTGCTACAATTTTCAACCGTACTGAAAAATGTATGTATTTGTTATCAAATACATACATTTTCGTACGTTTTTGTTCCTAAAGGAACAAAAATTTTCCTTATGAAATAAGGAAAAGCCTCGTTTAATTACATGCAATTTTTATAAATTAAAATATATTTTAATTTATCCAAGTGCATGTAATTAAAGAGAGCCGTAAGTAAAATAATCAGTTACGTTTTGTTGAAAGTAATAAGTTGAATCATATAAAATTGGATATGTAACTACACTTTGATGAGTGTAAGTAACAATTACCCTATGAGGAGTAGTCATTATTTTTTAAAACTGCCAGATGCAATGAACAATCTCCAAACTCAACACAACCTCGACATCTGGATAACCCATATCTGTCAAAATGTTGTGTAATCTTGATTGCTTGTTCATCAAGTTTGTTTTTGCATTTGACGAGATCGGTTTCATCAGAAAATTCGTTCGACCGGTAAACCCAGTCTTGGTCATTCTTAAAAATGAACCAACCGCCATTATCCAAACCTGCTTCAACACACTTTTGGATTAGAATGTCAAGGGGAATTGCTGGATCTGTTCCTGTCTTTTTGATATTGAAACCCAAATGCAACTCGATTGGAGGAATCTTTGAAACCTTGTACTTATCAAATTCAGCAAGTGGCGCGAGATCAATCACTTTGGGTTTGTAATCTGATTCAACCACGATAGCTTCTTCACGTAGAACCCATTCACCGATATACTGTTCAACTTCGGTCATGTATTTTAGACCTGAATCACGGATCGCTGTCAAAACTGCTCGCATAAATTCGACGTCAAAATTGTTTCCCATTCTTCCCGTGACAAAAGCCTCATCATCAGATACCTCTGAATGGCTGTTTCCAGCGCCTCGCCGGCGACCGCGCAGGGAAGGCCCGAGTTCCAGTCGTGCAATTTCAGCGGATACATGCCGGCGACGACACGCCCGTCAAAGCGCAGCATGCGGATGACCTGGGCGGGGTCAAAGCCGATGTCCGCGTCGATGAACAGAAGGTGCGTCGTCGAGGGGTCGTCGAGAAAACGGCTGACCAGGATGTTGCGGCCGCGCGTGATCAGCGATTCGCGGCCGAGCAGATCGAGCGTGACTTTTATGCCGAGCGACGCGCCGAGTTGCAGCAGGGCGATGGCGGAAACCATGTAACGCTGGCTGACCATGCCGCCAAAGCAGGGCGTGGCGACGAAAATATGCGGCTGAGTTTCACACGACGTCTCCCGATTTAGTGATCGACGTCGAGAAGTTAACAGGAGTTAACTTGTTCTGGGCTCGGCGGGGCCGCCCCGGACAAGATGGCGCCGGCGCGCCTATTCCTTGGCGAGCGCGTCCATCGCCGGGGTCAACCCCTTGAAGGACACCGGTATTTTGACCTGTTGGCCGCCGGCGTTGTAAAATTCGATCGCGCCGGGCTCAGTCTGGATATGGAAGATTTTCGCCTGGTCGGCGGTCAGCATGGCGTCGGCGAAACAGCCGACCGGCGCGCAGCGGCGCCAGTTGAGCGTGACCCCGTGCGCTTCGCGGTAAACGAACTTGACGACGCTCGGCAATGAAATATTGAGGCGATATGGGATGGGGACCAGGAAAGAATATCGTTTGCATTTTTGAAAGGACATGGGAAATCCTTTTTGAGAGGGGCGGGGGGGGAAATAGGGATTGCCAAACCATCCTCATCCTCAAGGCAGAGACCTAATCCTCATTGTCGCACGCCCTGCCCGGCCAAAATACGCCGGGCAGGGCATGTACCGTCTTTATGGAATTGTGGTAAAATTCCACAAATACGACCATGGGCTCGTTCCGCCGGCATTCACCGCATTCACTTCCCAGAAGTATTGGGTACTGTCCGCAAGCCCGGTGAGCGATGCGCTATTGCCGGTCAAGCCCGACTGGCTCGATACCGTTAACCAAGAGACTTCAAATTCGAAGCAAAACTTCAAGGAATTAGACCCAAGAGATTAAAAGATGTCCTTAGCACTTGCAGCGTTTCCTTAGTTATTCATTTTTCCGCAGCGAACAAGCCAGTCAAAACCGCGTTTTTTCGTTGCAAAGAGCAAAAGCATCAAATATAGGCGACAATCGAATATCTTCGCCTCAAAAAAAATGGCAAAGAATCAAATTATCCAGTGTTATCGCCAGCAGCATATGAAAAGATAATTTTCATCGTGAAACTAAAACAAATCTCTTCCCCTATCTCGATTCCCATGTAACCATGATAAATCCACCTCCAAAATTTGTGGTGAATGGCGTTGAATATGTAACACGAATCGGAATATAATTATAGCCAGCTTCAAATCCAATAATGCTTCTCCGGAATAGCTTCGATTGAAATCCTATTAATACGCCTAGTTGCGGGCTATTAGCTTTCAAAAACGTTCCATTACCAGGCAATCCATTGCCCAAATCGCCATAGTAGAGACCGTAACCAATAGAGGGGCCAACATAAAGCCTAGTTGCACCATTTATTATGGGGTAATATCGAGCTTCGACTCCCGGCACCAATAAATCAGCTCCACGATAGCCACTAGAAGAAAACGAAATCCAGTCATATATGAAATGAGGAGATAGATAAAACTTATTATACATTTTAAATAGGACACCCATGTCCATTCCAGCAAAACCACTTAACCCAGAAACCGAAGCGCTTGCATAGCCAAGATCTACATAAGTTCCAGAATATTTGAACGTGAAATTGGATTCGAAGTTAGAATCACTTGCTGGCATAATTGTTTTTGCAAATTCCGGAGAATGTATCTTCACTAATGAATCAATTCGTGATTCGACAATACGTTCTATTGGCAGCCATTTTGCAAAGCTTGAATCCGATAATTCCTCATAATAGAGTACGGTATCTTTAGCATCATACAGCTCCTTCAAATTCATTGTAGTGGCCCTATTTCCAAGTTCATCCGGGGTAAGTGAAAAACCAAGAACATAGCTAAACACAGATAAGCATACTGCAGCTTTGTATCTCATGGGCATCTCCAATACTCAGTGAATTAATTTGAATATTTGTAATTTGGGACGAACTGGCGAATTATGAAAGACAGGCTAACCTATGAATCATACATGATTATGCAGTCCGCTAAATACCCGGCATACTTAGATTTTAATGGCAGACAAACTCAAAATTATCGTAATTTTTTAAATGAATGCAGACTGCAGGCAAGGAGAGCCTAAGAAAATCCCCGCTGATTATATGATTGATCCTGTCTAACAGCCGTCCCGAAGTGCAGCCTATAAAATATTATTTTCAACGACACCGGAGAGGATAAAACTTCAAACGAGCCTCTTGCCGCTTCTTGCTGATGTGAGCTTCAATTATGGTATTTTGTTGCAGCAGGCGGCAAAAGCAGGACAAAGGGCTTTCAAGGAGCCCCGGTGTTCTGCTTATCGGTGTCGGCACCCCGCTATGAGGAGGATAGGATGATCGGCTGCAAAGGTCTTTCTGCATTAGCGATACTGTTCTTCCTCATGGCCGGTTGCGCCGGCAACGGGCAGATGGCGAAGCTTAAATCCGGCGTGGAAAATTGGAATGCCTGGAGGCAGGAAAACCCCGGAGTAAAGCCAAGTCTTGCGGGCCTCGTCGGGGCCCGGCTCGATACCACCCTTCAGCCGGGGGCTACCTATTATGGAATAAATCTTCAGGGCGTCAACTTTCGGAGCGCGGATTTAAAAGGAGCCGACCTCGGGGCGGCAAGGCTCGACAGTGCGAACCTCGATAGCGCCGTTCTCGATAACGCCGCTCTCTCCGTGGCATTCTTCAGGGGAGCCCGCCTGCAGGGATCCCACCTTGCCCGGGCAGACCTTTCCGGAGCAAACCTTGAAGGTGCAAATCTTTCTGGTGCCAACCTGTCGGGAGCAATTCTGCGGTCGGCAGATTTTGAATCCGCCGACCTTCGGCGGGCCAACCTTTCGGGATGCTTCCTCCTGGAGGCCAACTTTGCCTCGGCCAACCTTGAGGGAGCCAACCTGAAGAAGACCAATCTCGGCAGAGCTGCTTCATATTACAAAGCCAGGCTCGATCCCGACGTTCTATCCGAAATAAGGACCAAATGGCCAAAAAAACTTGCCACCCTCTGGGATGAGGCAAAGGAAGACTGGGTTGTAGATGATACCCTTCTCGAACAGGTCATGAAATCGGCCCCCAAAGCACCGCTACCGGAAAAAAAGCAAGGTAAATGATACGTTACTGCCTCTCCCCTGCTGCCTTATAGCCGAACACCGGTACCGTACTTTCCAAAAGATAATAATTATGGCGGCATGCTGTCCGTAATCCTTTCAGTACAGGTCACTACCGGGCTGTCATGTTTCAGGATGTGGGACGTTATTGAAAAGAGGATAGTATGGAACGGAAAAAGGCATCAAAACCAATACCGAAGATAACCAGTACGACTATTGATCCCGACGTCCTTGCCAGAATAAATGAAAAAATTGCCAGGGCGCACGAGCAGACCGAAAAACCGTACGTTTATCACGGGCCAAAGACATCATCGGGCACGGCGACGGTAAAGTATTCCATTATCACGAGGTAATGGCTCAGGACAAAGGCGGGGAAACCCTGCCAGGTGGGTTTCCCCCGGCGTGAAGTGCCTATTTTCGATGATGCCCCGGTTGGGAAGCAGCTGCTAAAATTCCTCATCGCTCCTGCGCCTGCCGAAAAGAAGCCAGAGAAAAAACGGTCCGCCGATCAGTGCGGTGAGAACGCCTACCGGCATCTCAGCAGGTGCGATAATAACCCTTCCGGCAGTGTCGGCAATAACAAGTAATGTCCCGCCCACCAGGATACAGGCGGGTGCAAGGAGGAGATGGTTGGCCGAAACCAGTCTGCGGCAAAGGTGGGGAACCATGAGGCCGATGAAGCCGATGGGACCGCATACTGCAACGATTCCGCCGATGAGGAGTGTAGCGGCTGCAAGAAGCCCCCGGCGGGCGGCGGGGACATTGACTCCCCTGCTATGGGCAAGATCCTCCCCTGCCAGGAGCTGGTCAAGGCGCGGCAGCTGCATGGCAATCAGGGCAACACCGATACACCAGAAGCAGAGCAGCGTCACCACGGTCCCGTACCCGGTCGCCTGAATTCCGCCCATGAGCCAGCGGACAATTTGGAACGAGTCGCGGAAGTTACTCAGATATTGCATGAACATGAGTAAACTTGAAAAGAGAAAGCTGACCGCAATCCCGGCAAGAAGCATGGTGAGGTTTCCTGCAGAACGTTTGGCCGAAGCGATGGCGCTCACGGCTACCATGGCAATTGCGGCGCCGGCGAAGGCGCCGAGGGAGACTATCGGAATGCCGAGAACTGCACCGGTATAGCCGGCAAGAACGGTAACCGCCGCCCCGCAAGACGCACCGCTCGCCGTTCCGAGGGTGAAGGGATCGGCCATCGGGTTGCGAAAGAGCGCCTGGAAAACCATGCCGCACAGGGCAAGACCGGAGCCCGCGAGAAATGCCGCAAGAACCCGGGGAACCCGCATCCACCAGAATATTTCATAGTCGAGCGAACCCGGCGCAAGCGACCAGGGGGTGAGCACCTGAGCACCTATAAAAGTGGCAGCCGCCGTAAGAATAAGTGCTGAAAAGCCCAATACTCCCAGAATCCCCAATTGCCGGCGCGTGGTAATCATGTTAAAAAACTTTCGGGCAAATAATACCGATGTTTATCATCACTGTTTTTTATTTCACAGAATGTTATAGAGTAGATAGCTTGTAACAGCTTAAGTGCATTCTTTTTGAAATCCTCGCACAATCCAACGAAAAAAGGGGCACCCTGCGACAGCGCGCAAAGGTGCGAAAACCTGTTGAGCGCGTGATTGATATCGTGCGTCACCGTAATTATGGTGGTGGAAAATTCCTCATGAATACGATCGATGGAACGCTGGATAAGCTCCTGGTGCATTGGGTCGAGAAAGGCCATCGGCTCGTCGAGAAGGAGAATTGCGGTTCTTTGCGCCACCGCAGAGGCCAGGAATACCCGTTGCAATTCGCCTCCGCTCAGGGTTGTCAGCAGTCGCTCCGAAAGTGCTCCGGTGTCGGTCAACTGAAGCGCAGCATCGATAATCGCCCGGTCTCTATGGGAGGGCAGGGCGAAAAATCCCTGGAATGGAAATCTTCCAAGCATGATGAACTCCCTGACTGAAAACGGCGGCAATATCCGGTTGCTCGCCTGCGGCACATAGGACACCAGGCAGGCAAGTTCCCGGGGTCGATAGGATGCGAGGGGCTTCCCAAGGATGGAGAGCGACCCTGCCGGGCAGCTCAGCAATCCGCAGAGACACTTGAGAAGCGTCGACTTACCGCTGCCGTTCTTGCCGATGATAGCCCAGGTGGATTTTTCCTCAATTTCAAGGGTGATATTATCAAGGGCCCGCGCATGTGCAGCGTACCCGAAGGTGAGAGCGTTTGCTGAGATTATGGGCATAGGACCATTTGAAATTAGGTAGCGGCAGGAGCCAAGGCAAGCTATCGATGAAAACCGGGTTCCGCTATGGCTACCGGAAAAGGAAAATGAGCGCAGCAGGCACGGTAATAATCGCCACCAGGGTACTGAAAAGCGATGCTCCTGCAGCGTAATCCGTGCTGCGGCCATATACCCGTATGAAAATGACCGACGAGACGGCAAGCGGCATGATCGCAACGAGAACGGCAATCAGATATACCTCCCGCGAGAGCGGCAGCACTCTGAGAATCGCAATGGTAATTGCCGGAAGAACGATGAGCCGTACCAGAGTCGTATAGACGATCTGCCAGGTGACCTTGAAGGAAGACCACCTGAAGAGCGAGGCGCCGGAGAGCACCAGCATCATGGGAACGGCGGCAATACCCGCGCTCGCAAGGATATGGTTGACGATAAGAGGAATGTGGCCGGCGATCCCGAGCCAGGAAACCAGGAGCGCGGCGAGCGTGGCGATGAGGGTCGGGGTCACTATCTGGCGGGCCATGTATTTCGGGCTGGGATTTCCGAGAACAGCGATTCCCACCGTCCAGTTTGCAATCGTGGATCCAAGCGTCAGAAAAAACAGATCGGCGAGCATCGCAGGGCCCCACAGATTGCGTATGATTACTACCGGCAGGAACGTGTAGTTATTGACAACGCAGAAATAGAAAAACGTCCGGTGCGTATCGATGTCCCGGGTTCCGAGGCCGTAGCGCAGGCCGATCCCGGCAATCGCGCCTCCAACGGCGATGGCAAACCCAAGTACCGGAAGAACCCATAGATTTGCATGCCAGCCGGTTGTAAATCCGGCGGTAATTGAGGAAAAAACAAAGGCCGGATACAGGAAATCGAGCACCAGCCGGGACCAGCGGTCGATCTCAGGATCGTCGATATACCGCAGCCGCCTGCCGACCCCGCCTATTGCCATGAGCCCGAAAATCTCGGCCAGGGAGAGAATAATCGCAATGGTAAGATGGGAGCCGTTCATGAGTATTGGATTTGAATTTTCAAATGTTAAATTCCCTTCCAGAACTCGCCGCGGAGGGCGAGCCAGAAGCGGTAGCGGGGCGCGCTGAAGTACTGGGCGACCGAGGTAATATCCGGCGTTTCGAACCGCCATCCGCCGAGGGCCTGGAGATGATTATTGACAGCGTAACTCCGCGATATTTCTAGGGCATAGTACGGAATATTGCTCTCAAATATGGGGTCTCCGAAGGGCATATCGAGATTGTGCCCCCGGAAGAGCTGAACCGAGCAATCGAATCCGCCGGGTGAAACTCCCGCCTTGGCAAAGATGCCATCACCCCGACCGGTTATATTGTCTCCGGTCCGGATCCTGAAGTCGGTTCCGGCAAGCAGTATTTCGCCGAATACGGACCTGATGCATCCCGGTAGAGGGTAGTTGAAATCGACGCCGGTGGCGCCGCCGAAATGCTCCTCCACCGGTGCTCCGGAGTTAAATAGTTCTCCCCCGGTGTGGTCTGCCGTCAAATAAAAGGGGAACGAATAGTTCGCGATCGAGTACGAAACTGCGCTGCCTGCGGTGAAATGCTCCCGCTCGGTCGGTGAATCGAGGGAATCCCATACTCCCCAGATCTCCCCGTGAACATGCTTCCCCTGCAAATCGAGCTGCATGCCCTCCTCAAGGCCGGGATCGAAACGGAACTCCTGGCAATACAGGAGATCGGGAAGGAAGTGCGCATCCGCCGTTGAGAGCGAGCCCATGGTGAAGGTCATGATATCCGAAGTGTATTGCGCCCTGAAAAACGGCAGGGCAAGGCTCAGGGACTGCGGATCGCCGAAGCGGCGCAAGCCGTAGGCACCGATCTCAAAAAGCATCCGGGGAACGGGTCGGTAAAAGAGTCGTGCGGAGCCCGAACTTCCATAATAGGTTTCGCCGGTGCGTTCAGCCGTCGTATACTCGATGTTGTCAATATAGGTCAGCACTTCGCCGTCGATTCCAAATGCCGCCGGGGAAGATTGCAGGGAGATCGAGTTGGCATTGCCGGGAGAGGGCAGAGCCGGCAGAAAGCCCAGTCCAATAAAAATAAGGCCTGACAAAATTGTATTTTGTTGGGTTCGGAGCATTCTCGGCAGATTGATGATTGTTTTCTCCTTCGATTGGTCGGGCATGCCTCCGGTTAACTACTCAACGATCCGGCGCATAAGATTTGAAAAAATACAAGGTGGAACGACACCCCGATAAAAGGGCAGGCAATGACAGCATCCGGCACCTATAGCCGCGCCATTGGTCGCGTTGCGCTTGCCTCACTCTTTGTAGTGCTATCTATCGGCGCTGTTGCAGGCAGCTTCGGCGGCGTTGCAGATTCCGGCAAGGTCCGCTGCAAATTTGCCCTGGTCCTGAGCGGCGGCGGCTCTCGGGGACTCTCCCAGATCGGCGTGCTCAAAGCGCTTGAAGAGGCGCATGTACGGCCCGACCTGATCGTCGGATCGAGCATGGGCGCCATTATCGGCAGTCTTTACGCCGCCGGCTACTCCCCGGACAGCATCCTGCAGATTGCCCGATCGGTGAATTGGAATACCATCATTGCCAATACCGCCCGCCGGAAAAGTCTTTTCGTAAGCCAGAAATCCGAGCCGGTCAATTACCTTTTCGAACTCCGTCTCAATGACCGCCTCGAACCGGTTCCGCCCAGTTCCATCTCCCACGGCCAGGTATTTTACGATCTCCTCGCCCCGCTTCTGGCAGCGCCGCAATTCAGGGCGCACGAAAAGTTCGACAGCCTGCCGATTCCGCTGCGCATCGTCGCCACCGATATTCTTTCCGGCAGGGGCGTTACCTTTGCCGACGGCAATATCGCCGAAGCGGTCCGGGCTTCCTGCGGCGTACCGCTCGCTTTTTCTCCGGTAAGCAAGGATTCCATGCTGCTTATGGATGGCGGTCTTGCCGACAACATTCCTGTCGATATCGCCGCAGAGGAGCGTCCGGGAGTGATCCTTGCGATCGATGTGACCTCCCCGCTCTGGAAGAGAGGAGACCTGGATAACCCGGTCCGGCTCATGGACCAGGTGGTGTCGATCGGCATGAAGCATCAGCGCGAAGCCCAGAGGAGTAAAGCCGATCTCATTCTCACCCCGGAACTCAACGGCTATTACAATACCGATTTCACCAGAATCGATTCGCTGGTGCGCATAGGGTACGAATGCATGCACAGAAATCTCGATTCTCTTGCAAAACTCCTTGCCGCCCACGACAGCACCTCGGCGAAAACCGAAACCATTGCAACCGGTTCAGACCTCGGCACCATCCGGAATGTCGAAGTGTCGGGCAACGATAAGACATCGGGTCGCCTGATAAGGACGGTAGCCGGTCTCGGCAACGGCCAGGCACTCACTCCGCTCCGTTTACATAACGCACTCTCCTCGGTCTATGCCACCAACCTGTTCGATAATGTCAATATCGACATGGATACCTCCCGCGACGTCCGGATCATGGTCGCCGAGAAAAACTACTGGCGAATCAGGATGGGACTCAGGTACGATGAATTCTATCTCGGTGAGGGATTCATCGAACCCGCCTATGAGAACCTTTTCGGACGCGACATCTGCGCCAGCCTCCACCTGCAGTACGGTCTCAGGCGCGAGCTCTACAACCTCGAATTCGACGAAAATCATCCGCTTTCACGGAATTTCGCGAATTTTGCCCAGCTTGAGTTCTATTCTTCATCGGCGCAGATAGTCAGCGACACCACCGCCACAACCGGTACTCCCCTTGAAGGCCAGGACACGGTTCTCCTGGAAAAGGTCGACAACCTCGCAAAATACGGGGTTCTCGGGCTTCTCGGCATCCAGATAGGCAGATCGGCGATGCTCTCCGGCGGTGTCAACCTGGAACTGTACAAGATCCGGTCCAACGATCTCAGCGTATTCAGCGATGTTCTGGGATTGAAATTCGTCCCCGACGCCCTGCTCCGGCTTACCCTGGACAACCTGGACAACGCAGCGTTCCCTACTACCGGAAGCAAATCATATTTTTCCGTCGACGGCACGAGAAGCGGCATCGGCGATACGCTCGACTACCTGAAATTCGACGCAAGAACGAGCAGGATCGTTACGCTGTGGCATAAGCATACCTTTTCACCCCTGGTGCGGTTTGCCTGGAGCACGAACCCGCTCCCGGCGGTCGAACAGTACTACCTTGGCGGGTCGTTTACCGAAGAGATCAATCAGGATCTGGATATCTACGATTATGTGCCCTTCTCCGGCCTCCTGCCGGCGGCTTTACACGGGGATGTACTGGGGCTCCTCCACCTTGGATATCGCTATGAGATGCTGAATAATTTCTACCTGACGGCATCGGTCGACTGGGGCAATGTCTGGAGCAGGCAGCCCACTGCGCAGACTCCGCAAATCCTGACCTTCAGCGAGTTCATCGACAATGCACCTGTCGGGCTCGGGGGCGGTATTGCGATCGAAACGATTGCCGGCCCCATCAAGGTTAGCTATGGAAGGCTGGTCCGCGACTTTTCCCAGCGGGGAGTGGCGGCCACCAATCAGTTTTATTTTTCCTTTGGCCATGATTTCTAACCCCTGTATACTAAAGGCGGGAAGCCGATGAGCATACCTCTGCGCAATGATGTCCCTCCCTTCAAGACCATCGTCATTAAAATCGGATCGCGGATTCTCGCCGCTGCGGGCGGCCCGGACCGCATTGCCGGCCTTGCCGCCGACATTGCCGCCCTCCATGCCTCCGGTGCCCGGGTGGTCCTGGTTTCCTCGGGCGCCATTGCCCACGGCATGCAGGCGCTCGGGTTGACGAAGCGTCCAACGACGATTCCCCTGCAGCAGGCATGCGCCAGCGTGGGCCAGAACCGGCTCATGAGCGTCTATCAATCCACCTTCGCCTCGCATGCCATCCTGATCGGCCAGGTGCTTCTCACCTGGGACGATCTCCGCAGTAAGAAGCGCTACCTGAATCTCCGGAACACGATGATCCAGCTTCTCGAATACGGCATAATTCCTATAGTCAACGAAAACGATTCGGTGGGCGTCGAGGAGATCCGGTTCGGCACCAACGACATCCTCGCGGCACAGATCGCGATTCTCGTGCAGGCCGAGGTGCTGGTGAACCTCACCGACGTTTCCGGGCTTTACGACAGTAACCCGAACAGCGACCCGGACGCGGTGCACATCCCCGTTGTTAATCAGATGTCGGATGCGCTGCATCTCCTCGCGGCCGACAAAAAGAACGAAATGAGCGTCGGCGGCATGAGTTCCAAGCTCAAGGCCGTCGAAATAGTCGCCCGGGCAGGCATTTTCTGCCTCATCGGGGACGGGTTCAGCCACCGGTTGTCCGACGTTCTGGGGTCGAAGTCCTGCTCCACGGTATTTCTCCCGGCCCCCAAAAAAATGTCCTCACGGCGAAGCTGGATGGCATTTTCAGGGACTCCGCAGGGGACGCTGACCATCGACCAGGGAGCGGCAGCCGCGATAGTTGTCAGAGGGAAAAGCCTGCTTCCCGCCGGAATCAGGGAGATCGCCGGATCGTTCAAGGCCGGCGATAACGTGGATATTCAAACCTCACCGGGTGCGGTCATCGCCCGCGGCCTGGTCAATTACCCGGCCGAGGACCTTCGCCGAATACTGGGTTGTAAATCTTCAGAAATAGCTTCCCGGCTCGGCAGGAAAGAGTTCGACGAGGTGATTCACCGGGATAACCTGGTAGTGCTTTAAAGGCCTTTGGTGGGGAAACCTCGCTACGCGGGTTTCCCCTGGCCAAAGCCTCCGCGCCCGCAAAGCCGGGCTTGCGGGGTCTTTGGCACACCCCTTCCTGCAGGGGGCCGCAGCGATGCCCGCCTTCAGCGGGCGCTGTGGCCCCCCGCAACGCCCCCATCAGGGAGTAAACACATAAAAAGGCTGTAAAATAAAATCCTTGACATATATTTTCTCTGTTTTTTCTACCTAAGGTGAGCGTTGCGGGAGTGGGCGAGCGTTTGCCAAAGGCAAACATAGCCGCCCACTTCCGCTGGAAGGGGTGTGCCTGAAGACGCGCTTTGGCGGCTTCAGGCCAGGGGGAACCATTTTTATGGTTCCCCCACCAAAGGCAGTAACAAATGACTAAAAAATCCTCCAGAACCCGGCCTCCCTCTCCGCCTCCCACTGCACCGAAAGCGCTGTCTCACCAACGCCTGCTCCAGGTGCTCGGCTGCTTGCTCATCGCGGCTGCGGCACTGATCGCCTTTCTCCCGACCATCAACAACGGGTTCACCAACTGGGATGACGACGCTTATATAACCGCCAACCCCGACATTCGCCATATCGACGCACCATCGGTGGCAAAGCTGTTTTCGTCGGTATACTCCGCAAATTACCAGCCGGTTACCATGATGGTCTACGCAATCGAATACGGCTGCTTCGGACTCGATCCGGCCGGGTACCATTGGGTCAACCTCCTGATGCACATAGCCAACTGCATCCTGGTATTCATCCTCATCTTCCGCCTTTCGGGCAGCAGTATCGCGGCCTTCGTCACTTCCCTGCTCTTCGCAGTTCATCCCCTGCATGCGGAATCGGTGGCATGGCTGGCGGAGTGCAAGGACGTAGTCGCGACATTTTTCTACCTGATCTCCCTGCTTTTTTACCTGCGGTTTACCGGGAAGAACGCACGCTCTGCCTATATCCTGTCGCTTGCGATGCTCTTGCTGTCGCTTCTCTCGAAGCCGACCGCAGTAAGCCTTCCGGTAGTCCTGCTTCTCATCGACTACTACCGCGCCGGAAAAATCGGCTGGACGCAGGTCCGCACCAAGCTCCCGTTTTTTGTCTGCTCGGCAATATTCTGCGTAGTGACCATAGCCACGCAGAAGCATGTCGATGTCATCAGGAGCATCCCCACCCTTACGGTCCTTCAAAAAATCGGGGTTCCCTTTTACGGCCTTATCTTTTATCTGGTCAAAACCCTGGCCCCGGTGCGTCTGTGCGCGCTCTACTCGTTCCCGCCGGTCATCACCGCCGCTCTCAACATCAAATTTGCCCTTTCGGCCGTTGCCGCAGTGATCCTTGCCGCTCTCATTTATCGCTGCAGGAACCGATCCGCAGCGCTCAGGTTCGGCTCGCTGTTCTTCCTGATTACGCTGCTTCCCATGCTCGGCATCATCCAGGTCGGCAATGCCATGGTTGCAGAACGGTATACCTACATCCCCCTGATCGGGATTTTCTTTATCTGCGGCGCCGGCGTTGCGAATCTGGCGCAAAGAAAAAACGGCGCGGGCCGTCCGGCTCTCCCCCTCCTTGTCGGCGCGGTTGCCTTGCCTGCGGCACTGTGCATGTACCTTACTTTCGTACGGTGCGATGTCTGGCACGACAGCCTGACCCTCTGGACCGACATCATCGACAAGTATCCCAGCGCAATGGCCTGGTACAACCGCGGGACTACCTTTATCCACCTGAAGCGCTACGACCGGGCGGCAGAGGACCTGACCAATGCGATTGCCGCCTGCCCGACGCTCGCGCTGGCATACAGCAATCGCGGTGCGGCGTACTACCTGATGCATCGCTACGAAGCGGCCATAGCCGATTTCAATGCCGCACTCGCGCTGACGCCAAACGATGAGGAGGCCCGCCGTAACCGCGACCATGCCGTCAAGGTTTTCAAGGAGAAAATGGCGGCGTCGGCATTGCAGCGGTGACCTCGCGATCAAATTCTCAAGCATTATGTATTATTTTAATACCGGATATTTTCCTTTGAAATACTTCCACTCAATCCCCTGCGACTCGCTATGCCGGAGCCGGGCAGGGGCAAAGAAGGCGCACCATGACTTCACCGTCCATCGATACCACCGTCGTCCGCATCGCGCGTAACGCCCGAAAGGCCGCCCTGACCCTCCAGAGCAGCCCTATCGGGTCGATCAACAAAGCTCTGGCGATCATGGCGAACCTGCTCGTCGGCGAGAAGGCGGCGATCCGTGCCGCGAACAGGAAGGACCTTGCCGCGGCTGCCACGAAAAAGCTCAGCCCGGCCATGGTCGATCGCCTGACCATTTCCGACAAGACCATCGCCTCGATGGTGCGCGGCCTGCTCGAAGTTGCCGCCCTTACGAGCCCGGTCGGGCAGGAGTACGAACGCCGGATTCGCCCCAACGGGCTGGAGATTTACAAACTGCGGGTTCCTATCGGCGTCGTGGGCATTATCTATGAGTCGCGGCCCAATGTCACGGTCGATGCCGCCGCCATCTGCCTTAAATCCGGCAACGCGGTGATTCTCCGCGGCGGCTCAGAAGCGCTCCATTCGAACCTGGCGCTGGTAAAACTTTTCCGGTCGGCGCTTCTCGAGGCGGGCCTGCCCGCGGATGCCATCGGAGCGATCCCGACAACCGATCGTGCGGCCATCGAGCGCCTCCTGAAACTCAGCGACTACATCGATCTTATCATTCCCCGGGGCGGAGAGAATCTCATCAGGATGGTGGCCGAAACATCGGTCATCCCGGTTATCAAGCACTACAAGGGCGTCTGCCATGTGTATGTATCGGCAGATGCGGACATGGGCAAGGCGATACCCATTGCGGTCAATGCCAAGGTGCAGCGGCCCGGCGTATGCAACGCCATGGAAACCCTGCTGCTCGATGGCGCGCTTCCGCTCAAAAGCCGGCAGAAGATCGTGAATGCGCTGCTCGACCAGGGCGTCACGCTCATCGGGGATCCCGAAACGCGCAAACTCTCCCCTGTTGTTCAGCGCGCAACGGTCGACGACTGGAAAGCCGAATACCTCGACCTGCGCCTTGCGGTTCGAACGGTCAAGGGCATCGCCGGGGCGATCGACCATATCAACGAGTTCGGCTCCCACCACACCGACACCATCGTCACCGAATCCGCTCACGAGGCGGAGCGATTCCTGCGCGAAGTGGATTCCAGCTCGGTCATGGTCAATGCTAGCACGCGCTTTTCCGACGGCGGCGAATACGGCCTGGGGTGCGAAATCGGGATCTCGACCGACAAGCTCCACGCCCGCGGCCCCATGGGTGTGGACGACCTGACAACCTACAAATGGATCGTCAAAGGCAACGGCCAGGTGAGGCAATGATAAGAATGAAGGATGAGGAAAAATAACTTTACTGCTCAGGTGGGAAAACCATATACAATGGTTTTCCCTGGCCTGAAGCCGCGCAAAGCCGCGTCTTCAAGCACACCTTTTCCTGCAGAAGGGGAAGGCGATGTTTGCCCCTGGCAAACGCCTTCCCCTCCCGCAACGCCCTCTTTAGGGTAGAAAACACAAAAAGGATTTATAAGTTCTCAAGATTTTGAGCCCTTTTTTAAATCTTTTGAAGTTGCGTTAGCGAGGACAGAGGGTGTCGGGGAGAGCGAAAGCGACCCCGACAGTGTTTCCAGACCCAGGCGAAGCCGCAGGGCTGGAAATACCGGCTCGGCTCAGCCGAGAGCCCGGCGGAGGCGCGCCTGAGGGCACCCTTCAGGGTGCCCTCAGGAACGCCCAGATGTTGACTTTGAATTTGCAGTTTCAATAAAAATATTTTCACTTCTATATAATCGATCGGATTCTCATGGACTTACTCTCACTGGTAAAATTCGACAACCGCGGACTCGTTCCGGTCATCGCGCAGGACTTTGCAACGGGCGAAGTGCTCATGCTCGCCTGGATGAACAGGGAAACCCTCGCCGAAACGTTTGAAACGGGCGTGATGGTGTATTACAGCCGCTCGCGGAAGAAACGCTGGCTCAAGGGCGAGACCTCGGGTCATACGCAGAAGGTGCGGGAGGCGTACCTCGACTGCGACGGCGATACGCTGGTATTCAAGATCGATCAGACCGGCGCGGCGTGCCATGAGAATTACTTTTCCTGTTTCTTCCGGCAGCGGGTGGGAGAAGATTGGAAAATATTCCAGGAAAAAGTCGCGTGATTATAAGAAATTATTCGGGTAATTTTTACTGCTCAGGTGGGAAAACCAGTTCCTGGTTTTCCCTGGCCTGAAGCCGCATAAGCGTCTTCAGGCACACCCTTTCCAGCGGAAGTGGGCGGCTCTGTTTGCCTGTGGCAAACGCTCGCCCACTCCCGCAACGCTCACATCAGGTAGAAAAAACAGAGAGGAAGAAGGCAGAAAGGCAAAGAACACAAAGACTGAAAAGGTTCTCCATGTTCTTTCTACCTGATGGGGGCGTTGCGGGGGGCCACAGCGCCCGCCAAGGGCGGGCATCGCTGCGGCCCCCTGCTGGAAGGGGTGTGCCAAAGACCCCGCAGCCCGGCTTTGCGGGCGCGGAGGCTTTGGCCAGGGGAAACCCGCGTAGCGAGGTTTCCCCATCAAGGGCTTTTGATTTAAGCCCGGTTCCCCCATCAAAGGCAACGCTTAAAGCATATGCTTGTACTACATAAAGGAGTTATATAACTCTTGACCGAACACTCCTTATCATTGCCCACCGTCGAAATATCCCTCGACAACCTGCTCCACAACCTTGGCTCGCTCCGCACGCTCCTGCCCCGCGGTGCGGACATCATGGCGGTCGTGAAGGACAACGCCTACGGCTGCGGGTCGCGGATGGTGGCGCTGACCCTCGAACGCGAGGGGAACGTACGGTTCTTTGCGGTTGCTCGACCGGCCGAGGCGTTTTACCTCCGGGACTCCGGCGTGAAAAGCCCTATCCTGGTCCTGGGCAGCGCGACCATAGAAGAAATCCGGCAGGGACACTACCGCGGGGTAACCTTTACCCTGAACGACCTTGCGGATATTGCGGTATGGAAAGGTGCCGGCGTCCCGGTGCGCTTCCACTGCAACATCGACACGCGTATGCACCGGCTCGGGCTCATGCCCGGTGAAATCGGCGCGGCAGCCGATGCCGTCAAGCGCTCCCCCTCCCTCTCGCTCCTCGGCGCATTCACCCACCTTGCCAATGCCGACGAGCCCGGCACGCCGACGGTTGCCGATCAATTAAAGACCTTTTTCGAAGGCGTCGCGGCATTCCGCCGCAGCGGGCTCGATGTTGCGACCGTTCACTGTGCCAACAGCGCGGGGCTCATCCGGTACGGCCTGCCGGAGGGTTGCACGCTTGCGCGACCGGGCATTGCGCTCTACGGCTGCGCCCCGGACCCAGCCCGGAAGTTTTCCCTCGACATCCGGGAAATCGCCTCCCTTACCTGCCGCGTGGTAAAAATAAAAACCGTTCCGCCGCATACGCCGGTCAGTTACGGCGGCACCTTTACCACCGACCATGCGACGGTCATAGCCACCGTTGCCCTCGGGTATGGTAACGGCTACCCGAGATCGCTTGGCAATCGCGGGGCGTTACTCATTGGCGGGCGGCGGCTCCCTATTGTCGGCAGGGTAACGATGGACTACTGCATGGTCGACGCCGGGGACGGCTCCGGAATCGCGCCCGGCGATGAGGCGATTGCAATCGGCAGCCAGGGCTCGGAGCGCATTACTGCCGACGAGATTGCCCTGCAGACCGGTACCATCGGCTACGAGATCCTCTGCAACCTGAGCCAGTCGCTCGACCGGGTCTACCTTCGCGACAACAATAGAGTCGCCGAGGAGAAGGGCAGGATTTTCTGATCATGGACCAGTGGCTCGATTATTCGGATTTTCTCGACAAAACGCAGGAGCTCATCGATCTCGGCCTTTACGAAGAGGCGAAATCGCTCCTCGAACAGCACGAGCACTCCTTCCCCGACGAATGGGAGGTCTTCTTCCTCCACTCGCGCATCTGCGCCGAACAGAACCAGCCGGAAGAGGCAATCGATTACCTGAAGCAGGCCCTCGTTTACGATCCGGAAAACGTCGACTGCCTCACCGGGATATTCTATGCCTATGCCATGATGAACCAGCCGGAGAAGGGCGGGTCGTATCTGCTCGAAGCCGAGAAACTCCATCCCGATCACGAGCTCGTGCTTTCGGCCCTGGTGTGGTACTATACCGAAACGAACCATCTTGCGACCGCCATCTCCTATTTCGAGCGTATCAAGGCCAAGGGAACCTCCAATCCGGAGACCTACCGGAACGGCGGCATTGCGTACGACCGCGCGGGCGACCCGGAAAAGGCGATCGAGTGCTTCAAGGCCGCTCTCGATATCCACCACAATTACGATGAGGTGCGCGAACTGCTTTCCGATCTGTATATTGCCTCCGACAAACCGCAAAAAGCAACGGAGCTGTACCGCGAAGCGCTGGCGGAATCGCCCCAGAATATCCGCTACCTTTCGAGGCTTACCTACTGCCTTACCCAGAATAACGAGATAGAGAAGGCAATCGAAACCGCGCAGGCGTCGATACGGCTCTACCCGAATTCGCCCATCGGACATATCGATCTCGCCTATGCCTACCTGAACAACAATGAGCTCGACAAGGCGCTGTCCGCAGCCGACAAGGCGCTCGATATCGCGCCGCTCGATGCGGAAAGCTTCAGGGTCAAGGCCATCATCCTCTCGGACCTCGGGAAGGACGAGGCGGAAAAATGCTTCGAAAGCGCGGCGGCTCTTGACAAGGACAACATCGAAATCCTCCGCGACTACTACAATCACCTCCGCAGGAAGGGCGAGGATGCCAGAATGGAGGAGGTCATCGGCAAGGTCATTGCCCGCAACGATCCCTCCTGCGTGGAAGATTTCTGGTTCCTCACCGATTACTACAAGGAAAAAAAGGACTACCTCAAGGCGCTGCATTTTTTGCGGAAAGCTTACAAGATCCGCCCCGGCGAACACGACCTCCTGTCCGTACTCGCGGATATCTGCATCGCTACCGGCCACCCCCGCTTCGCCCTCAGGTTCATCGGCCATTATGTGGCCCGGGCCGGGTGGAACGATTTTATGACGCAGATGGCGGAGTACCCGGAGCTCCAGGATAAGGACATCCAGGAGGGATTGCGGTTAGTCCGCTTCTACGGCGGGCGGAGCGCGGACTTCAGGCGCTACCTCTTCCTGAAAAAATTCCGTAAGTTCTCGCTCATCTCGCTCAACGTCCTCCTCCCCTTCGCGGCGCTGACCCTGTTCCTGATCATCGGCAGGCAGACAAAAGAGGTTTCGACGATATTCATAGTCGGCCTTGCCACGGCGATGGTGACGGCGAATATCCTGGTGCGGCGGTGGGGCGGGAAACTGTTCGGAGAGTGATTAATACTTGTAACTGCCTTTGGTGGGGGAACCGCCTGCGGCGGTTTCCCCTGGCCAAAGCCTCCGCGCCCGCAAAGCCGGGCCGCGGGGTCTTTGGCACACCCCTTCCTGCGGAAGTATGCGGCTATGCCTGCCTCGCTTACGCTCCGCAGGCGCTCGCGTACTCCCGCAACGCTCACATTAGGTAGAAAGAACATAAAAATTCAAAAGAGATCCCCCCGGAACCCCCCTTTCAAAGGGGGGTTCCGGAAGGATTTATAAATAAGCAGTTGTCGTTCATGTTTTTTCTACCTTAATAGAGGGCGTTGCGGGAGGGGGTGGGCGATGTTTGCCTTCAGGCAAACATCGCCCTCCCCTTCCGCTGGAAAGGGTGTGCCTGAAGACCCGCCGTGCGGGGCTTCAGGCCAGGGGAAACCGCCAAAGCGGTTTCCCCACCTGAGCTGTAACATCTCTCTGTATTTCGCACCTGCAAACAACAAATCTCCTTGACTTTTATTTTTGAACAAACCCGATTTTCAGGGAGTTTTGACTCACCGTGGAGCATGGGATGGGTCAAAACTCCAAAGCCCTGAAAACCATAAAGATAGATCGAAATTTCGGAAGTTTTTGTAAATTCGATGGGCCGAAACTCCATCGGTAAAGAAAACGGGATAAAAACGATTGATAGAAGAAAGTAAAACGAGTGAAACGGGAAAGGATTTCAGGGCGATAATTCAAAGAATAACAAAGGCTTGGAGATCCAGGGACAAATTTACCGGGGTGAATATTCAGGGATTGGCAAAGGATAGTAAATGGCTGCCGCATGGTAAAAATCTCTGAAAAACGGGGCATTTTTGGGTATAGCTCACGCTATGGCTCGGTGCTTCACCCCTTGACACCATGACCTCTTTCCGCCCGAAAAGGGCGACTCTTTCCCCTATCAGGGAAAGGGTACCGCTTCGCGGAAGAAGGGTCAAAAAATGCGAAGGCCTTTCAGCGCAAAGCGCAATCCTCTCTCCTGTGGGAGAGAGGGTCGGCCCTTTGGCCGGAAAGAGGTCAAAGGCTTGCGAACAAATGTGCTTCGCCCTCATCCGAGAATGTCAAAGAACAGGCGGTTGCCGGGGCAAAGGCGGGCCCGCCTCTGCCCCTGTTGCCACACTAAGCTGATCCACCAATCATGGCACGATGACTCACTAACGTTAGGCCGCACCTCTTATCTACCGTACCTCGCCGCAGGGATAATTTCCTCAGGCGAGAGGGAACCAAGGGGCCCCGTGCCGGACGCCGTGTGACTAAACGCAAACACCTTTTGAAAGGTCGCTACCCCCTCCGGGCATAGAGCGGTTTGATTGAGCTCGAATACTCACCAACGTTAGGCCGCACCTCTTATCTACCGAACCGCACTCCAAGGATAATTTCCTGAAGCGAGAGGGAACCAAGGGGCCCCGATGCTCACCGCGGTATGCCTGCTACCCATAATATAAACTATTTTAAGGTTAAATGCAACTATTATTTAGAGCTTTTTGATATTATTTGTTAATGATTGATAATATAGTATTTAGAAGGATTTAAAAAGGGGTTTCAGTGGCTCAATAGCGGGGGCGGCAAAATTTGCCTAGGTGATTTTACGAAATTTTATTGGGAGATAGTTGTTGAAAATCTGCCGCACCCTTACCTCGCCATAAACTTTGCCGAATAGCTCTCCCCGTTGATCTTCGCATGTACGATGAAACAGCCTGATCCATGACTTTTCTGCCGCCAGAGAACGGCATTCGAGCCCATTGCAGTGAGCCTATCCACCATGCGGCCGGAAAGATCGTAGAAGGTAAGATCGGCATGCCGCGCGGTTTGGGGAAAAATGATAGCGACGCCCGACGGAACAGGAAGAATACGGAGGCCGCCGGAAATCTTTAATTGCTGGTCGCCGGTATGTTTGACTCCGACCTCCCCGAAGGAATAGCTGTAGCTTGAAAGATTATGCTGGCAGACAATAAAAACTCTTTTGTTGACCGTATCGAGGAGAACATTCTGGGGGTTGGTCAGGGTGTCCTGCAAGACGGCGTTGCTGGAGAGGGCTGTCTGGTAGCCGTTAAGGTCGGCGATATCTTCGGCCCAGAGAGCAGTGTCGTTCAGGTTGATAAATTGGGTAGGAGCAAGATAATAACCGGTATTGGCCGTGAATGAGTATAGGTTAGTCGTATCAACACCTTGAAAAATGAGATGGCCCGGAGGGTACCAAATAGTTGTTTCAAATATTGGGCTACTGGAATAGGTAATAATGGATTGCACAAGCGAATTCTGACTTAAATCATCTATGGTGGTACATTGCCAGAACTCAGGGACACAAACCCCCCGAAACAATTATTATTGACTGCAATTTCCAAGTTGCCATTATTTAATCCTCGAATAAAAGAAGCATCATTTTGAACGCCATCCGAGTGAATATAATAGGATCCTATTTGAACAGTACTGTCTTTAATGTACCCCGTTGCAAATTTTTGTAAAGGAAAGCATAAGTACAGTGTACTTACTTCAGAACGTTGTTCTTCCGAAATGACAATTACAGAATCATTCAAGCGCAGCATTCCGGTAATACCTTGAGAGCATTCGTAACATGTGTCTATTTTTAAGCTATCAAATTGCGATAAGCCGCTGGCTCCCACTTGATACAATCGGATCATAGTAGTCTGTCCAACTATAATATCACCCCCTTCGTAAATGATACTCGTTCCGGCAGGGCCAAATCCATTGGATACCCCAAATTTCAAATAAGCCGGAATAAGCGTACTCATGGGATACGACATCAAGGTTGTCGAATCTATATATCCTTCTGATATCGGCACTGCCGGATTCTTCACATTAATCACCGTATATTTTCCCGTCGGCGCAGTTGTTTCTTTCAGTATTATCGAATCGCCCGCAATTGCCGACCATCCTCCCGAATCCGATATGGCATAATTGCTGAGTTTGGTAAATTTTGCGATCTGGTTCGGTTTCTGACTTTTGAAGGTGAATATCGTGGAATAGCCTGTATAGGCCGTACTATCCGCCATATAGGCTTCAGCTTCGTACCGATACCAGCAATTGGGAGCAACCGTTGCATCGAACAAGGTAAGGGAATCGTGCGCCGAGGGAATCCCGCTTATTACCTTCATAATTTGCTTAAACTGCCCTGAGAATCCGGAGTCGCGGTAGATGATGTAACCGGTCTCGCAGTTAGATTGGTCGGCAAGATTCATTTGCACTGAGGTCGAGGTATCCAAATTCCACAAGAGGCCAAATCCCGGCGCGATAAAGGTGTCAGGAACCTGTGCCGGTGCAAGGGAATCGAGGAACAGGACTATGGAAAAGATTATGATAAGATTTTTCATATTATTACCTTCCGGACGATTTTTTGCGCAGCTATAAGCAGACGGATTCTGCCTTCCGTCCTGCCCTACCTCACCAGCGGAACCGCCTTTACCTGCACACTCCCACCTGCCTGCATACGCACCACATAACATCCCGAGCCCGCGTTCCGGGCATTCCATTGCAAGGTATGTTGCCCGGCGGTGAAGAGCTTATCATCGAGCTGCGTCACTAAATGGCCTGAGAGATCGTAGATGCCTATGGAAACCTTTTCAGGGCTTGGAATGGAAAAGTCAATGCCCACTGCCGGATTATATCGGCCCGTAGAATGCACCTTGAGGCTTGCCAGCTCGGGACGGATCTGCAGCGCTCTTTTTACCGATACTTGCGACAGAGGATACCGCCACACGCTGCCGCCGTAGGTGCCGGGACCGGCACCGGCAAAAAGAAAAGAATCACTCACTCCGAAAGATTGTATAGAACTGTCGGTAAGGCCATTATTGAATGGGTTCCAAGTTTTTCCGCTGTCGGAAGAATGAAATACCCCGCCGCCGTGGGTACCCGCAAAGAGGTCGGGGCCGGTGGCGAAGAGGGCTTGAATATTTTTGTTAGTTAAACCAGTATTAGCAGCAGTCCAGGTAGTGCCGGTGTCTTTGGAAATGAATACGCCACTATTTGCAGTACCGGCGAAGAGTATCGAGCCGTTAGTTGCTATACACTGAACAGTATCAGCCAGGCCAGCAGATGAGAGACTCCATGTTAACCCGCTATCCATTGATCGATAAATTTGACCTGGATCTTCATGAGCCGCCGGCGGCGCAGATAGTGAAGTAGCCGCAAATAGGGTGTTGCCAATAGCCAAGAGGGATTGAATATAATAATAATACCATTGGCAGGCCGGGTCATCTAAGCCCTCGCATAACTGTGCTCTTGGCAGACCTGAAGTGATATTAATCCAGCTATTACCTCCATCTGTGGAACGGAACATGGTGACATCCTCAGAATCTCCAACAATCCCACTGCTGCCACCGGCAAATAAATATGCTTTATCCGCTAAAAGTACTGTAAACGTCTTTGCCAGCCCCGCAGTGTCAACTGCCGCCCAGGTTACTCCGCTGTTTATGGAACTATATAATCCACCTCCAACGGCAAATGCAGTATTGCCGCTTATTGCAAGGGCCGTGCCACCGCTTGCATTAACCTCCATCCAACTATTACCATTATCAGTGGAGCGAAATACTCCCTCAGAGGGTTTGGTACCAACATCATTACCATTTAGGACGGTGATCTGGTAATCATTTTCAGTAGCGTTAGTTAGAATTGCATTTCCGCACACCTTAAAAGCATTAACTATGTAGTCATTCAAACCGGTGTTGGAGGAAGTCCATGACGTGCCGCCATCGGTACTGTACCGGAATCCGCCGATTCCTCCGACCATTATCCGGTTACCACTGACAGCAAAGGTATTGCCTCCGCCGCCGGAATTAACAAAAGACCAGGTTTTTCCGCTATCTAAAGAACGGTAAACGCTAGTATCGAGACCGACAAAAAGCATTGTCCCGATCTCGGCAAGAATAGGGGCACTTGCGCTAAAAAGGCTGTCTGGCAATCCTATATTAACTGAAATCCAACTTTTTCCACTATCTACCGAACGATACACTCCATTACTGTAAACATTGCTATAATCTATCACTGCAAATAAAAGGCTACTGCTTCCAGCTATACCAGTTATTTCGGTATTTTCAGATAATCCGGAGCTAAATCCAACCCAGCTTGAATCGCCCACTGTAATGCGAAAAATGCCACTATCAGTACCGATAAAGAGATCGTTCCCGTTTATTGTAAATGCCCAAACAAATCTGTTTTTTATGCCTGAATTAAAGGCAATCCAATTTGATCCGGAATCAATGGATCGAAAGACACCTTCATAAGGGACGCCGGCATAGGCAGTATCACCTTTGGTCGCAAGTTCGTTTATAGCCCCAATATTTGCAGCCTTCATCCATATTTTTCCGCTATCGGTGGAGCGATAGACGCTATCATTAGCTATACCGGCAAGTACGATTTCGCCGATCGTGGCAAGCGATTGAATACTTGTTGGGAACCCTGAATGAACCGCATTCCATGTCGAGCCGTTATCTGTTGACAAAAATATTCCACTATTATTGCCCGAACTGGCGAAAATATTATTCCCATTTATTGCAATAGCATTAATAGAAATACCGGTGCTATAAGATAATCTTTCCTTGGCCCATTGTGCCTCTACCAATTGACATAACAGCATCACTATTCCAATGCACGCAATAAATTTCACCGTAACTATTTTCACCTGATTCGATATCATTTAATCATTCCTTGATGGCAGAATTGCCGCTCCCTTATCACCTCACCACCGGAACCGCCTTTACCTGCACATTCCCGCCCGCCTGCATACGCACCACATAGCACCCCGATCCAGCGTTCCGGGCGTTCCATTGCAAGGTATGTTGCCCGGCAGTGAAGAGCTTATCTTCGAGCTGCGTCACTAAATGGCCTGAGAGATCGTAGACGCCTATGGAAACCTTTTCAGGGCTTGGGATAGAAAAGTCGATGCTTACGGCCGGATTAAATCGACCCATCGAATGCACCTTTAGACCGGTTTGCTCGGATCGGATCTGCTGTGCTCTTTTAACCGATACCTGCGATAAGGGATACCGCCAAACGCTGCCGCCATAGGTGCCGGGACCGGCACCGGCGAATAGATAGGTGTCGTTCACCCCGAAAGATTGTATCGAACTATCGGTTAGGCCATTATTGAACGGAGTCCAGGTCTTTCCGCTGTCGGAAGAATGGAATATCCCGCCGCCACCGGTACCCGCAAAGAGGTCGGCGCCGGTAGCGAAGAGGGCTTGAATATTTTTGTTGGTAATACCGGAGTTGGAAGCGGTCCAGGTATTGCCGGTGTCTTTGGAAATAAACACGCCGCCGTTTGCAGTACCGGCGAAAAGAATAGAACCGCTTGATGCTAAACATTGAACGTTGGAGTCGGTTAATCCGGTACTTTTACGAGCCCACGTTGTACCAGTGTCGATGGAACGGTAAACGGATTCGTATTCAAGACTGCAAAAGATCGAATTATCTATGTGCGCAAGAGATTGAACATTCCAATAGTCCGAATAGCATAGGTCCGAGCAACTTTGCACAAATGGTAAATCTGATGTTATTCCAGCCCAGTTGTTACCGCTATCTGCGGATCGGAATAAGGTAATATGGTTCGAACTTCCGAGGTTCCCACTTTCACCTCCGGCAAAAAAATGAGTTCCCTCTGCAACTAATGTTGATAATGTTAATCCAAGTTCAATTGTATCAACTGCTACCCAGGTTAATCCACTGTCTATAGAACTATATATCCCCCCTCCAGCAGAATATATGGTACTACCGCTAATTGCAAGAGCCGAACCTCCATTAGCATTAACCTCCGTCCAACTATTGCCATTGTCAGTGGATCGGAAAACACCCGTAGGGATAGGCATATATTCATCAGTCTCTCCATCTGTTGAGCTAGCGAGAATAGTACTTCCGTATACCTCAAAGGAATTAACCAAGTAGTTATTCAAGCCGGTGTTGGAAGGAGTCCATGTGGTGCCATTATCAGTGCTGTACCTGAATCCGCCGTTTCCTCCGACCATAATTCGGCTACCGCTTATTGCGAAAGCATTACCTCCACCTCCTGAATTAACCATAGACCATGTTTTACCGCTATCAAAAGAACGGTACACGCTGCTATCAAGACCGGCAAAGAGCGATGCCCCACTTACTGCAAACGCATAAACATAAGGGGTTCCAGGCAGTCCATTGTTAGCAGCGGTCCAACTTCTTCCAGTGTCCGCTGATCGGTAGATGCCGCCGGAAGTGCCTGCAAAAACAACACCGCCAATGACTCCAAAAGATAAAAAGTCTATACCATAAATCTCGGAACCTGTAGTGTCCCAGGTAATCCCGCTATCTAAAGAAAAATAGACCCCATGATAATCAGTGCCGGCAAAGATAATATTTCCATTTACCATAAGCGATAAAACCCAACTATAGGCAATATTTGCCCAATTACTAGGGGACCAACTTACCCCAGAATTTGTAGAGCGGTAAATACCTTCTTCGGTGCCTGCAATCGTTAAATTACTATCTACTACTTCTAATGCAAAGACCCTCGGATAGGGCTGCTGTGGACCTTGCAGGCCCGAGTCATCTGCTATCCAGCTTAACCCATTATTATTGGAAAGTGAAAGTCCTCCACCATCGTGTCCAGCAAGGATATTGACTCCGGTAACCGCCAAAGAAACAATACTTATGTCACCCAAATTAGATACTAACTGCCAAGTCATGCCACTATCTGAGGAATAGAAAACCCCATAATCTGTGCTCGCAAATATTTTATTCCCGCTCACCGCTAAAGCGCTAATAGGATCACCATTGCTATAAGGTAAACTACTTTTAACCCACTGTGCCTCTACCAATTGACCAAACAGCATCACCATTCCAATGCATGCAATAAACATCACCGCAACTTTTTTCACCTGATTCAATATCATTTAATCATTCCTTGATGGCAGAATTGCCGCTCCTTTATTGCCGCACCACCGGTACCGCCCTTACCTGCACACCCCCGCCCGCCTGCATACGCACAACATAGCACCCCGATCCAGCGTTCCGGGCGTTCCATTGCAGGGTATGTTGCCCAGCAACAAAGAGCTTATCCTCAAGAGTCGTCACTAAATGGCCTGAGAGATCGTAAATGCCTATGGAAACCTTTTCAGGGCTTGGAATAGAAAAGTCGATGCTTACGGCCGGATTAAATCGACCCATCGAATGCACCTTTAGACCGGTTTGCTCGGATCGGATCTGCTGTGCTCTTTTTACCGATACCTGAGACAGAGGATACCGCCAAACGCTGCCGCCGTAGGTGCCGGGACCGACACCGGCAAAGAGATAGGTGTCGTTCACCCCGAAAGACTGAATCGAGCTATCGGTCAGGCCATTATTGAACGGAGTCCATGTTTTTCCGCTGTCGGAAGAATGGAATATCCCGCCGCCACCAGTGCCCGCAAAGAGGTCGGTGCCGGTGGAAAACAGGGCTTGGATATTGGTATTGGTGAGACCGAGGTTGAAAGCGGTCCAGGTATTGCCGGTGTCCTTGGAAATAAACACGCCGCCGTTTGCGGTGCCGGCGAAAAGGACTGAGCCGTTTGTTGCGAAGCATTGGACACTGTTGATGTGGCCCGATGAATCAATTGTCCATGTTGCACCGGTGTCGAGGGAGCGGTAAACGGCGCCGCTCTCAAGACCTGCAAAGAGAGTATTGCCTTCTCTTCCAAGCGCTTGAATGCTCGGGTAATTATAATAGCAACATGGGTCACCAGCGCATTCGCATATCTGTGAGTTTGGTAAACCTGAAGTATCCCCATTCCAGCTTGTGCCGCTGTCTGCTGACCGAAACAAGGTAATAGTGTTGGAGTTACCATAACCTCCACCATAACCACCGGCAAATAATTGAGTTCCATCTGCAAGTAGTACCGAAAATGTCATTCCAAGCTCTGATGTATCAACTGCAATCCAGGATGCGCCACTATCTTTGGAACTATATAAGCCTCCCCCAGCAGACAATAATGCGCTACCGTTTACCGCAAAGGCTGTGCCGCCGTTAACATTAACCATCGTCCAACTATTGCCATTGTCAGTGGACCGGAAAACACCTGTTGTTCTAGGAACATTAAAATCACTTTCTCCATCTGCGGAACTAGAAATCATAGTACTTCCATATACTGCGAAAGAATTAACAAAATTATTATTCAATCCGGTGTTGGAAGGAGTCCACGTTATTCCTCCATCGGAGCTGTACCTGAATCCGCCTATGCCTCCTACAAAAATACGATTGCCACTAACTGCAAAAGCATTACCTCCACCTCTGGAATTAACAAGAGACCAGGTTTTTCCGCTATCCAAAGAACGGTAAACGCTGCTATCGAGACCTGCAAAGACCGATGTGCCGATTACGGCGAGAGCCCAAACATTCGGACCTTCAGGCAGTCCATTATTAGAAGCCGTCCAACTTTTTCCATTGTCAGGTGACATATAAATACCGCTGGAAGTAGCAGCAAAAACAGCACTTCCATATACTGCAAATGAATTAAAGTCAATATTATATATTTCAGAATCTATAGTATCCCATGTTACTCCACTATCTATGGAAACATAAACGCCCTGTGAAAGAGTGCCGGCAAAAATAATATTTCCTTTTACCACCAGCGAGGATACTTCTCCTTGGTCATTTTCTGCCCAGTTAATAGAAGACCAATTCATCCCGGCATTTATAGAGCGATAAATGCCATTTTCCGTGCCTGCAATTATTAAATTGCTATCGATCACTGCCAACGTCAGGGCCCTTGGATATGGTTGTGATTGACCTTCATTCGGCAGACCTGAGTCACCTTTAATCCAGCTTATTCCATTATCATGTGAAAGAAAAAAACCATCCCATCCACTGCTTGCAATTATAGTGCTCCCATTAATCGCAAGACAACCGGCCCCTAAGTTATCAAACCCAGAGACCAACGTCCAACACGTATCGTTATTTGTGGAATAGAAAAGCCCATAATCCGTGCTTGCAAATATAGTACTGCTGTTTGCCGCCAAAGCAACTATTCCAAAGCCATTATTATAAGGCAATATACTTTTAACCCATTGAGCCTCTACCAATTGACCGAAAAGCATCACGATTCCCAGGCACGCAATAATTTTCCCCGCGACTATTTTCATGCGATTTGATATCATAGAATCATTCCTTGATGGCAGAATTGCATCTCCCTTATTACCGCACCACCGAAACCGCCCGCACCTGCACACCCCCACCCGCCTGCATACGCACCACATAGCAGCCTGATCCAGCGTTTCGGGCGTTCCATTGCAGGGTATGTTGCCCGGCAACAAAGAGCTTATCCTCAAGAGTCGTCACTAAATGGCCTGAGAGATCGTAGATGCCTATGGAAACCTTTTCCGGGCTTGGAATGGAAAAGTCGATGCTTACTGCCGGGTTATATCGACCCATTGAATGCACCTTAAGACCGGCCAGCTCGGGCCGGATCAGCTGTGCTCTTTTTACCGATACCTGCGATAAGGGATACCGCCACACGCTGCCGCCGTAGGTGCCGGGACCAGCACCGGCAAAGAGATAGGTGTCGTTCACCCCGAAAGACTGAATCGAACTATCGGTCAGGCCATTATTAAACGGAGTCCAGGTTTTTCCGCTGTCTGCTGAATGGAATATCCCGCCACCGCCTGTGCCGGCGAAAAGATCGGGGCCGGTGGAAAACAGGGCTTGAATATTTTTGTTGGTAAGACCGGAGTTGGAGGCGGTCCAGGTAGTGCCGGTATCTTTGGAAATGAAGACACCGCTATCTGTGCCTGCAAAAATAGTAGAGCCGTTTGTTGCCAGGCATTGGAAATTATGGTTGGTGAGCCCGGAGGCATCCTGTTTCCATGTCATGCCGGTATCAGTGGACCGGTAAACATAGTTATCTTGAGGAGCGACAAAAAGAGCATTTCCAATTGCAGCAAGAGCTTGTGTTTGATTGTAAGTTGAATAGCAAGTCGTAATAATTGCGCCCTCGCAAATCTGCGAGTTAGGTAAACCTGATGTATCTCCAACCCAGGTTTTACCGCTGTCCGCGGACCGGAACAGCGTAATAACATTGGAAACTCCATAATTCCCACCCCAGCCTCCGGCAAACAATTTATTTCCATAGGCAAAAATATCCGAAAAAATCATTCCCAGATATGATGTGTCAACTGGGGTCCAGGTTATTCCAGTGTCTTTAGAATTATATAATCCTCCTCCAACTGTAAACACACTGGTCCCGGTTATTGCAAGATCCGATCCGCCGTTGGCATTAACTTCTTTCCAGCTATTGCCATTGTCAGCGGATCTGAATACACCCGTAGGGGTAGGTCCATAATAATAATCCGCTCCAAAGCCGGAACTGGCAATAATAGTATTTCCGAATGCCGCAACCGATTTAACCTGGTTGTTATTTAAACCTACATTGGAGGGTGTCCACGTGGTGCCTCCATCAGCACTGTATCTGAATCCGCCCTTTCCTCCAACCATAATTCGGTTACCGCTGACCGCAAATGCATTACCGCCACCACCTGAATTAACCAGACTCCAGGTTTTGCCGCTATCCAATGATCGGTATACGCTACTGTCTAGACCAGCAAAGAACGAGGTGCCGATTGCGGCAAGAGCATAAACGTAAGGGGTTCCAGGCAGTCCGTTGTTAGCTGCGGTCCAACTTTTTCCAGTGTCCGCTGACCGATAGACGCCGCTGGAAGTGCCTGCAAAAACAACACCGCCAATGACTGCAAGAGAATAAAAGGGTATGCCAAAAATCTCCGAATCCGTTGCAGCCCAGGTTACCCCGCTATCTAAAGAAAAATGGACTCCCTCATTAGTAGTTCCGGCATAGATAATACTTCCATTAACCACAAGCGAAAGCACAGGTGCGTAGGCCATATCTGGTGAATTACTAGAAGACCAACTCACCCCACCATTGGTGGAGCGGTAAATGGAATATTCGCCGTTCCCGGTGCCTGCAATTATTAAGCTACTATCAATTACCGCTAACGCTTGGACTCCCGGATACGGTTGCGGTTGGCCTTCATCAGTCAGACCTGAGTCATCCGCAATCCAGCTTATTCCATTATCATGAGAAAGATAAAAACCATTCCATCCATCGCCCAATATTATATTACCTCCATTAATTGCAATACAAGTACCCCCTATGTTGTCAAATCCAGATACTAACTTCCAACTCATACTGCCGTCTGAGGAATAGAAAAGCCCATATTCTGTGCTTGCGATAATAGTATTGCCATTTACCGCCAAAGCTCCTATTCCCAGGCTATTAGTATAAGGCAATGTACTCTTTACCCACTGTGCCTCTACCAATTGACCGAAAAGCATCACGATTCCCAGGCACGCAATAAATTTCACCGCGACTATTTTCATGCGATTTGATATCATAGAATCATTCCTTGATGGAAGAATTGCCGCTCCCTTATCACCTCACCACCGGAACCGCCCGCACCTGCACACCCTCACCCGCCTGCATACGCACCACATAGCAGCCCCTTGATTTTGGCCTGCATCCTCGCCATTTTTTTAATAAGGGCTCTTAAAAATGTCGCACATGGTTCGACAGGTTCACCACGAGCGGCATCTGCTCTCAGATGAGCGGCAATTGCTTGTCTATTTTTCTCTAATTCTAATAAAAGAAAGCCATTACCGCTCCACCCTCACTACCACCGCCCCGTTTGCCGACCTCCCGACCCCGCCCAGACTAATGTCCCTTGCCTTTCCATCAAAAGCGATTCTTTCAAGCTTTCTCCCGGCAAGGCTGAAAACCGAAAGGTAGCCGTTTATCCCCTCAAGGTCCTTAGGCAGAAAAAACCGGTCGCCGACAACCTTGAATACCAATTGCCCGGAAGCGAAATATGCAGCCGTTTTATGGGAAGAAGATGCCTCGGGAGGAAGAACACCGGTTGGATAGTAGGGAAGGTGGAAAGTGTCTAGGCCAGAAGTAACGCAAGTGGGTTGTCCGGCAACATTTAAAGCATAAAGAAACGTCATCGCCGTTTCCGGCTTTACGCTATCCATTATCGGAAAGCTTAAAATCCTAATTTTGGCATAATAAATGATATTATTCTCTGCATCCGGACCAGTTTTAATCCAGTAGCTGTTGCCAACGCGAAAAGGGAGAGAATCGAAGGGAATATCATCAATGGTTGAAGGAGATTTTGCAAAAATGCTGTCAGCAGGAGCTGATTTAAGGGAGTCGAGATTGACTTGGCCCATTTTTGCGCCATAACCATTGTTGGATACTAACCCGGTCGCAATGGTACTTCCGATGATGTAAAAATTTGTATAGCATCCTTTATAGCTCCCGTTAGTAGTACATGCAACTTGGTCTAAAAAGTCAAATCCGAATTTATTAAAGTCGTTAATAGTAGCCACTCCGCTATATGTTAATGCAAAGGCATTACTAATAACACTGGTTACAATAATCAATAATACCTGTCTGCCGATTTTAGCTTTTAACATTTTTATTTCCTCCCTTACATGCCGTTTTTCTGAACAATTGCGTTTTGAATTCGGATTGCGCTAACTGCCTGGTTTTCATGTCCGGTTAGATCTACAAAAATGGTCGGCACACCCCCCGGAATATATGATCCGGTGCCGTAATTTGGGTGCCAATCCTCCGGAGTATATGGATTAACATCAACAACTGTGTCAGCTTTGAAAGACTCGTTTGCCATGATTCCGCCGAACGATGAATCGCTCGACACAGTAACCGGTCCCCAATAGACGTTGCCGGAGCCGGATCCAGAAACATTATCCGTACTACAAGCTTCCCAGGGCACTCATAATTTTATCATCATATATCATCTCCCGAAAAAGCGAAAACCATGATCTTTATTTATTTTCAACTACTCCTCATCCGCTCCAATACTTTTACCGGTATCGGCTGGATTGCCGAAGAAGTCCTTTATTCCGCTATGAACGATATGAAGGCCCGCATGACGGCAACCCGAAGCCGGGGTCACTCTGAAATCTAAGGGTACCGCGAAACCCCGGTTTACTCCAGATTTTCCCGCAAGGCCGGGATCTTCCGTTGCGCCGGCACCGAAAGGAGTTTTATCACTTTTCGGCAGGGCAGACAGCAGCTTCCGGGAAAACGGCGGAGTTGCTTGAGGATCATTACAAAAATACCAATTGTTACTATACGTGTTACTGCCTTCATTCCAATCCGCATCGGTTCCGACAAAGATGTTGTTCCGGAAAACATTCGGCCCGTTGCCGGCAAAGCCCTTACGCAAGGTCCAGGCGGCAAATCCGCCCCCCGGTTGATTAAAGAGCGTATTGTTGTATATCTGTGCGCCCCCCCTCATGGTAAAAAAGAACATATGGTAATTCCCGGGATCGTTCGGGTACCCCAAGCCGTCATTCCGGCTGATATTGTAGCGAAAAACAGAATAATCAGCTTTGCCCGGGTCGTCCCTGTTCGGCGAATCCTGGAAAAGCCCTCCCTGGTTATCATGACTGTAATTGTACTGGAATATGGTCGTTCCGCTTAAACTTCCATCGTTATCGAATGCCTGGCCATCACCCGAAACCACTTGGGTGCTGTCAACTTCATTATATTCGACAATACCATTTATATGTCTATATACCTGAATGCCGACCTCGGCAAAAGGACCGGTACCATGCAACCTTAACCCATATTTACCGGCACCGACAACTTTATTGGAATCGACGATATCATTATTTGTGCCTCCCGCGAGGATTCCCTCTCCGGCGGTATGGAGTACGCAATTATTGCCGATTCTCACCCGTGTGCATAAATTGTCCCATCCGGATCTCCATAAACCGTTATCGCCGCCCGCCCCGTAAAACCTGATCCCGACTCCCCTGTTGTTGCGCACGAGATTGCGGAGAATCATGATGCTGTCCATGAGAGTAGTGCTTATAGTTCCATCACGGCCGCTATCGGGTCGGTCCGACATGGCATTACGTGCCTCAGCAACTCCCCCCTGTACTCCCCCGCTTGCCCAGACTATTATTCCGCCGACCGTAGCGTTATCCGGAGGCCAGGGCTCCCCAAGTGGCGGGTAGCAAGATCCATAAACGCTGTCGACGGTGTTGCCGATGATGGCAATGTTATGCAACGTCGCATTGGTATCGCTGTAGACCAGTATCCCCCACCGCCAGCCCGGAGTCGTATCCTTCGTAACGTTTCCCGCGAGGTTTTTGACTTCAAGGTTTTCGATGGTCCAGTATTGCTGATTAAAAAGCATGATTCCCGCGGTAGAATCCTGCCCGCACCCGTTAATGACCGGCAATGCGGTGCTGCGATTGTGAACGTCGGTATAGGCGGCGATGACAATCCTGCCATGGCCCCTGCCAGGCTTATTGTCGCCGGATCCCTTTGGGGCGAGTACCCCTTCAAAAGGCCCGCGAGGAGCCGGCGTTTTGGTGCTGCACGTGCATCCCCGGGCGATGAGGATGCTGTCACCGGGGTTGAAACAACGATAATTATTTACGCTGTCAACGGTGTTCCAGTAATAATTAGATCCCCGGTGGGGTTTATTCGAGGCTCTGGTATTTAAATAATAATTATTACCCCATGCAAGGCACGCGAGAAAAATTATCATTGGTGGGAAGTATTTGATCTTTTTCAGGAATTGCATTGTATCCTCTTACCTCACCCGGCCGAAACCGGCCAGCCCTCCTTACCTCACCCGGCCGAAACCGGCCAGCCCTCCTTACCTCACCCGGCCGAAACCGGCCAGCCCTCTCCTGAAGCGAGAGGGCAAACATGAAAGAATCAAAACCGAATCTCTCCGACCGTTGGCTTTTCCTCCGTGAAGCGAAACTTCCCTCTCACCTATGATTTGTCCCCTCTTTGCCAGCATACAGGACAATACAAATGCGAGAGGGCAAACATGAAAAAGTCACAAAATAATATCATTTTCTCTTCATAAATATTTTACGATTTTGACTTTTCCTCCGCGAAGCGAGACTTCCCTCTCACCTATGATTTGTCCCCTCTTTGCCAGCATACAGGACAATACAAATGCGAGAGGGCAAACAAGAAAGAATCAAAACCAAATCTCTCCGACTTTTGACTTTTCCTCCGCGAAGCGAGACTTCCCTCTCACTTCAGGAGAGGGCGGCGCCTTTTGCGCCGGGTGAGGTAAATGTTTTCACGGACGTTATTCTTGCTTCACAAGTCAGTTTTATGCGAACCAGAACATTTTCAATCTTTTTCTCGATATCGGTGTTGGAGAATCTCAAAGTAAGGATTTGACGCGCGCGGAACACCTCATCTCTGTGCTTATCGCTTTCTATGTTTTCCGCACTTTCATGAACACTCCCATCGGCTTCAACAGCCAGGTTTGCCGCTTCGCAATAAAAATCTGCAATGAAACCCTCTATGACCTGCTGGCGCCGAAATTTAAATCCGCCACATTGCCGGTCTCTCAATTTTTCCCACAGCTGCAACTCCGCAGGCGTCATAATTTTCCGCAACCTGCGTGAATCATGCAGTTTCAATTCCGTAACCCGCTGATTGCCGACAACGCCGCTTCCCATTGTTGCCTCCCTCCTTACCTCACCCGGCCGAAACCGGCCAGCCCTCTCCTGAAGCGAGAGGGCAAACATGAAAGAATCAAAACCGAATCTCTCCGACCTTTGACTTTTCCTCCGCGAAGCGAGACTTCCCTCTCACTTCAGGAGAGGGCGGCGCTTTGCGCCGGGTGAGGTAAATGTTTTTTGCCTCACCGGCCAGCCAGCATTTCGATATTCCCTATTGCCTTCCATTTCCCATCACTTTTATCTGCCTTTCCATGGTTCCTGCCCTGAAATGAACGATATACAGTTCAGAGGAGAGATGCAGGCTTTTAAGCAATAAGGAGTAGCTCCCCGATCCCTGAACTCGATTGAGTTCAAATAGCTTCTTACCAAGGATATCATAAATTCTGATATCGACCGGACATTCCTGATTCAGTGAGTAGGATATTATTCCATTATTCAGGCTGAAGCGCGGGGCATCTATCCTGCTTTTTGAAGACATTGCGAAGGTAGAAGTAACTGAGAAACTCCATACCGCTGACCAGGCGCTTGTTCCGTAGGCGTTGGTAGCGCTGGCCCGCCAATAATATTGGATACCGGCAGATAAGCCCGATGCAACGACCGAATCCGACGTCCAGGCGGTAGCGGAAAATGCTTTTGATGAAAAATCGGAGGCGCTTGAAACCTGCAAGGTATAAGTTGCAGCTCCGGACACGGTGCTCCAGCTGAGGGTCAATGAAGATGGTTGATTTGACGCGCCGTTTGAAGGGGCTGAAAGAGTAGGGGCAAACAGTATGTTACCGTTAATCACAGAGACGGTGTTGCTCCCATGGTTTGCCACATAAATATTATTGGTTAGAGAATTGACCGTTATTGCATCCGGATTTATCCCAACATTCACAAATGAAATTAAATTTGATGCACCATCCAGCACCATCACGCTATCGGTACCATTAAAGCCATAAATTTTATTGGTTATTTGATTAACCGCCATTGTAGGAGCTGGATAATAAGAATGATCTAAATAATTACCGTTCAACGTCGTCCCATCTATTACAAATATGCCTAAATCGATGCTTAGGAAAATCTTATTTACAGATTGGTTCACCGCTAATTTATAACTTTCAGAAGCCCTTAAAATTATAGAAATGGCGCCTGTGCCCGAATCCGTTACGGCATTGAATGACCATAAAAAATAAAGGTCCATCATATCATTTTGCATACAATAAATAGTATTGCTCGAAGTATTCACCACCCATCCATTCCAATTATCCGGTCTACGGACATAATAGGCTATAGAATCGGTCGACCCATTAATTTCAGCAATATAATTACATCCGCCACTACCGCTATCCGACCATAAATAAATTGAATTGGTAATTATATTTGCGACATTAACAATTCCCCCAACATTTAATTTCGTCACCAAATTTGTTGCTCCGTCAATCTTCATAATGGGGTCGCCTGAAACATAAATCTTATTGGTTACCGGATTTACAACCATTCCGGGACCATATGCCGTCCCCATATTTATAAAGGCCGTTGCTTTGGTTAATCCATTAATTACGCATAAACTATCATTATTTCCGGCTACATAAATTTTATTGGTTGCAGGGTTTACCACAATTCCTTGTGGAGAAAATGGCATTTTAACAGTCGATGTAGAATCGCTAATGCCATCTATTATAGTAACACTGCTATCCCCGCTGTTTCCCACATATATCTTATTCGTAACGGAATCAACAGCAATGGCAACAGGACTCAATCCTACCGGCACCGTCGCAACAACCGCATCCGCCCGGGAATCAATAGTCCAGGCAAGTGCCGCTCCCATCACCAGAATTGCCATTTTCAGGTAGTATTTCATATCTTTTTCACCCACCCGGCAAAATAATTTTCATCTTCTTCTGCATCGCCCCGGCCTTAAATTGCAGAAAATACACTCCAGAAGGGAAATTACGGTCTTTAAGCAATAATTCATAGCTCCCCGATCCCTGAACTCTATTGAGTTCAAATACTTTCTTACCAAGGATATCGTAGATCCTAATATCGACAGAACATTCCTGATTGAGTGCGTACGATATGATTCCATTATTCAGGCTGAAGCGCGGGGCATTTATTTTGCTTTTTGAAGGCATTGCAGAGGTAGATGCGACTGAAAAGCTCCAGATGCTCGACCAGGCGCTTGTTCCGTAGGCGTTGGTAGCGCTGGCTCGCCAATAATATTGGATACCGGCAGATAAGCCGGATGCGACGACCGAATCCGACGTCCAGGCGGTAGCGGAAAATGCTTTTGATGAAAAATCGGAGGCGCTTGAAACCTGCAAGGTATAGGTTGCAGCTCCGGATACGGTGCCCCAGCTGAGGGTCAATGAAGACGGTCGATTTGACGCACCGTTGGTAGGGGCTGAAAGAGTAGGGGCAAATAGTATGTTGCCATTTATTACGGAAACGGTATTACTCCCGTTGTTTACCACATAAATTTTGTTAGTCAAGGCATTTATTCCTATCGACACCGGATTTGTTCCTACTTTCAAAAAAGACATTGAGGTTATTGCGCTATCAACTATTGCAACAGTATCGGCACCATTAAGCCCATACATTTTATCCGTTATCTGGTTAAACGTCATCAATGAAAAGCCCCAGGTAGAAGGACCAATTGGGATGTCATTAGTAGTCATTCCATCGATTACATTCAAGCCTGGATAATTATTTGGATTCATTCCCGTACCGGTACTTACGTAAATCTTGTCCGCAGCCGGATTCACGGCAACCGCACTTATGCCCCACATAGCGGTAAAAATTGGACCACCAGTATCGGTCACTGCCTTGATTTCTTCTAAACAAACTATTACTCCCTGCATACCCCAATCCCCAAAAAATGTACCGGTCAAAGGATTCACAGCTTCATTACCTAAACCGGTAGTGATGAGCCATGTGATAGAATCGGTTTCCCCATCAATTTCACCGAAGGCTGGCTCCCAAGAACTCCAAATTAAATAGATAATATTAGTAGCCGAATTTTCGGCCGCTACTATTGCCGTTCCTAATGAATCCGGTTGTGCCTTTAATTCTTTCACCGAATCAGTCGCCCCATTGATTATCAGTATCGGATCTCCCGAAACATAAATCTTATCAGTCACTTGATTCACAATCATTTGGGGCGTATAGTGCATTCCCATGTTGATGATTACTGTTCTTTTGGTTAAACCGTCAAGCACTATCAAACTATCATTCTCCCCGCCCACATAAATTTTATTGGTTGCAGGGTTTACCACTATCCCTTGTGGAGAAAATGGCATTTTAACAGTCGATGTAGAATCGCTAATGCCATCTATTATAGTAACACTGCTATCCCCGCTGTTTCCCACATATATCTTATTCGTAACGGAATCAACTGCAATGGCATTGGGACTCAATCCCACCGGCACCGTCGCGACAACCGCATCCGCCTGAACATCAACAGCCCAGCCAAGAGCCGCCGCGGCCACAAGAATTGCCATTTTCAGATAGTATTTCATATTCTTCTCACCCACCCGGCAAAACAATTTTCATCTTCTTCTGCATCGCCCCGGCCTTAAATTGCAATAAATAAACTCCCGAAGAGAGATTATAATTTTTTAGCGCTAATTCATAGCTCCCCGATCCCTGAACGCGATTGAGTTCAAAAATCTTTTTCCCGATAATATCGTAGATCCTGATATCGACAGGACATTTCTGGTTCAGCGAGTACGATATGATTCCATTTTTCAATTCAATTCGTGTGGCCCACAGCCGATTTTTTGAAGACAAAACAGCCGTACCGGTAACGGTAAAACTCCAAACCGCCGACCAGGCGCTGGTTCCGTAAGAATTTGCAGCGCCGGCCCGCCAGAAGTATTGCATGCTGTCGGCTAAGCCCGATGCAACAACCGAACCCGAAGTCAAACCGGCTGCGCTGAATGCCATTGATGAAAAATTGGATGCACTCGACACCTGAACTATGTAGGTACCGCCACCGGAAACCGTTCCCCAGCCGAGAGTCACGGAAGTTCGCTGATTTGTTGCACCGTTTGCAGGCGATGAAAGCGCCGGGGTAAAGGGTATGTTGCCGTTTATTACGGAGACGCTGTTGCTCCCGTTATTTACCACATAGATATAATTTTTCAATGAATTAATCCCGATCGCCACGGGATTTGTTCCAGCTTTTATATACGAGAATGAAGATATTGCGCTATCAACTATCGAAACCGTATCGGAACCATTGAGGCCGTACATTTTATCCGTTACCTGGTTAAAGGTCATCGATGACAGGCCCCAGATATAAGGGCCTATTTGGGCGGCCGCGTTCGTCGCTCCATCGATAACGTTCAGGCCCGAATCGACGCTTCCCGGATACCCGGTGCCGGTACTTGCATAAATCTTGTTCGCAGCGGGATTCACGGCAATTGCATCCATACCCCACCTTGCGCTGAAAATCGAACCGCCGGAATCGGATACCGCTTTGGTTGCATTTAAATAAACCACTACGCCATTGAGACCCCAACTCCCATAAAAATGTGCCGGTCAAAGGATTCACGGCTTCATAAACAAAATTGGTGGCCACAAGCCAGGCAATGGAATCGGCAGAGCCATTAATGATAGCGATAGCGGGCGCCGCTGCATTGCCAAGCAAATAGATGCTGTTGGCAGCAGGATAAATTGCCGCTACAGTTAAAACACCCAATGAATCCGGTTGTCCCTTAAGTTCACTCACCGAATTATTCGCGCCATTGAGTATCAATACCGGATTACCGGAAACATAAATCTTATCGGTCACCGGATTAACAATCATCTGGGGAGCATACTGCATTCCCATATCGATTATGGCGGTTTTTCCGGTTAACCCGTCAAGCACTGCCAGGCTATCGTTGTTGCCGCCCACATAAATTTTATTGGTTACCGGGTTTACCGCTAATCCCTGCGGGGAAAAGGGTAATTTATCCGAACTTGTGGAATCGGTGGCTCCATCTATGATGGTGATGCTGCTGTCACCGCTGTTTGCAACGTATATCTTATTCGTCACGGAATCGACGGTTATGGCAACGGGACTCAATCCCGTCGGCACGGTTGAGACAATGGCATCCGCATGAGCATCAATGGCCAGGGTAAGGGCTGTAGCCGCCATAAAAAAAACCATCTTTGGTCCAAATTTCATAGTGTACTCATTATCTGACATTCCTCAGCAGCGAAATGGGGATGAGAACCGCATTGTATCTCGATTCTTATAATATATAGAGGAGTCTGTGCGGGTCAAGTCGTGCGGGAAATTATCGTGTTCCAGTGGAACACCTATTAATTAAAAAATCAAAGTCAACAACTGGGCGTTCCGGACGGCACCCTGAAGGGTGCCATCCGGCGCGCCTCCGCCGGGCTCTCGGCATAGCCGAGCCGGTCTGGGGAGCCATGCGGCGCTTTGCGCCTGTGGCTTCCCAGACTGCCGGGGTCGCTTTCGCGCCTCCCGGCACCCTCTGTCCTCGCTAACGCAAGGTCAAAAGATTATAATACAAAGGCGAGGTTACACTTCAGATAAGCGGGAAGATTGCCGATTTTGCTTTCGGATCCCCCGCCTTCGGCGCCCCCCTTATTAAGGGGGGTTCAGGGGGGATTTATCAATAAGAATTTGTCGTTCATGTTTTTTCTACCTTAGAAGAGGGCGTTGCGGGAGGGGGAAGGCGTTTGCCTTCAGGCAAACATCGCCTCCCCTTCCGCTGGAAGGGGTGTGCCAAAGACCCCGCACCCCGGCTTTGCGGGCGCGGAGGCTTTGGCCAGGGGCTGGTACAATTAAAACTAATAATACTCCGTCCATTTTCCCTTTTGGGGAAAATGGATAACCGCCTTCAGGCGGTTTCCCCACCAAAGACATGATATTAAATATTAGTAATGCAAACCATACCCATACGGATAAAGCGGCGTACCCCCGCTCCCCACCGGCTCATCGGCATACACCTCTCCCCCATGGATCGGTATCTGGGCATACGATGCCGGCCAGGTCTGGGTCAGTGTGCCGGTAAAGTTGTACCCGCCACCGAGGCTGTTTCCATAGAGAACGTCCGCAACGCCGATCCCCTCGGAACCCGGCAGCCAGGCGGCAACGAGCCCCTTGACATCGGACAGATCGGTCGAGGAGAGGACGAGCGGCCTCCCGGACGTAATGACGAGAATCACCGGCACGCCGCTGGTGTAGCAGGTCTTGAGGAGGGCATAGTTGGCTTCGTTTGCCAGGGTGCATTTGTCGAGGCTGTCGCCATCCCCCTCGGCATAGGGGATTTCGCCAAGTACCAGGACGATTTTCGTCGGTTTTTCTGTTGTCAGGTTGGTTGCATTCGGGTCCGATACGACGTTAGCGGTACCGCCGGTACTCTGGAGCCCGGCAAGGATCGTCTGGCCCGCAATTCCGGTTGCCGTCGTGCTCCCCTGCCAGCTTATGGTCCAGCCGCCGCACTGCGCGCCCATCTCATTGGCATACGGGCCGACGACCGCGACCTTATCGGTGCTTAACAGTGGAAGAACCTTGACCCCGTTTGCCGTATCGTTTTGCAGGAGAACGCACGATTCGCGGACCAGCTGGCGGGCGACCGCCTGCGACGACGCGGAAAAGATCTGCGCCCGGGCCTGGGTATCCGAATAGGGGTGGCTGAACAGGCCCATGCGGAATTTGGTTCGCAGAATTCTCCTGACGGCGTCATCGACGCGCGCCTGCGGAATCGTGCCGTTCCTGATGTCCGCAACGACGTTGCCGATGAACACCCCCGGATTGGTATTGCCGACGATCATTGCCATGTCGAGCCCGGCGTTTATCGCGGTGGCAATGCAGGTGGGGCTGTAGCCCGAGCATCCTAGCTGGCTGTTATTGAGGGCATCCCAGTCGCTGACGACAAACCCGGTAAAACCGGCCTGTTTCTTCAGCATGGCGGTAAGGGAGATCGAATCGAGCGTTTCCCGGAATACCGGCCCGGAAGGTCTCCGGTACCAGCCATTATACGAGGCCATGACCGTCGCCGCGCCTTCGCGCGCCCCGTAAACATATTGCGGAAAATGGAGCGCCCGCATCGTCGAATCGGCAAGGCTGTCGCACTGGCCGTTGGCGCCGTTGTAGGTTCCCCCGTCGCCAAGGTAGTGCTTGATGCAGCAGGCAATAGCCGCGTTCTGGTTGATGTTTCCGTTGCCCTGCTCGCCCCGCATCTCCGCCAGCCCTACGGTGACATTGTCGGCAGGTTCCTCGCCGAATCCTTCGTAGGTGCGGCCCCACTTGAGATTGCGGGGGGTTGCGACGGTGGGCCCGAACATGAGCCTGATCCCGCAGCCTGCCGCTTCGAGGGCGGTGATCTGTCCCATTTTGTCAACAAGGGCGGAGTCGTGCGTGCAGCCGAGGCCGATGTTCTGCGGAAACACGGTGCACCCGTTGATCTCGGCGACGCCGTGAATGACATCCTGGCCGTACAATTCGGGGATCTTGAGGGCGGACTGGGTCATGACGACATGCTGGATCGTGTCGAGGCAACCGGCGAGACCCGCGGGGGTATTGCCCGTCGCGGTGACAACCGCATCGCCGCCGCCGTTAAAGACCGAGCCGATACAGAGCGAAGCGACCTGGGCGTTGGTGAGCCTGCCTCCCGACCCGTTGCCCGACGAGTTGTTGAGCTGCACCTCCGCCATCTGGCCGGCTTTCTCGCTGTCGTTCATGAGCGCCAGGACGGAATCGGCGCTATGCCGAACGGCGAACTCAACGGGGGTCAGGTGGATAACGATGGTGCCGACGCTCTGGGTAGCATAACTGCCGAGGGCAACTGCCGCCGGAAGATAACCGTTATCGGTGACGATCAGGCTGTCGAGGGAAGCGGCTGCCGCTGCAATGCCGCTCCGGCTTCCCCCTGCCGGACCTCTGCTCCCGCCCGGGGTCCCCGATATGCCTGCGCCCGATTCAACGTGCAGCCCAGAAGCTGCTCCCAGCGGTATGCTGATATGCTCGATCTGCTCGCCACCCTTGCTGATTTTCATGAGAACCGGGCCCGGAGCAATGTTTTGACCCATGAGCGAAGACAGTGAAAGGGAGTACGCCCCCTCGCCGAAAGCCCGGTTATAGCCCATGCCGATCCTCCGCCCCTGCAGGGTGAAGAGTTCGACCCGCAGCCGTTCATTCTCCTTCATGGAAAAAAAGAGGGTCGATCCATCAATTTTCATGGCATCGGTGGCGATAACCTGCCGGATTATAGTCGCCGTGGAATTAACGAACAGGTTAAACTGTCCGGAAACGTTGGTAAAGGTGTCCGCGCCGCTGCTTTTGAGGGTAATTGTAGCGTTGGCTATGGAGTCGTTGAGGGTATCGATCACCGTGCCGGAAATAATGTTGCCGGATACTGCAGAGGATATCCCCGCGAGCAGCAAGGAAAGGCCGATTAACCGATTTTTCATAAAAATCCCCCCGCTATTGTTATATCCCCAGGTATTTCCTCAATAAAATAATGCTTATAAAATGCAATTGAAATGATTTTATGATAAATTATTGCTTTTGATGGGGAATCCGAGCTTAAATCAAATGCCCTTGGTGGGGGGAACCTCGCTACGCGGGTTCCCCCTGGTCGGAGCCGCGCAAAGCCGCGTCTCCGACGCACCCCCTCCTGCGGAAGGACGAGGCGATGCCTGCCTCGCTTCGCTCAGCAGGCGCTCTCGTCCCTCCGCAACGCCTCCATTAGGTAGAAAACACATTAAAGGCCTAATAAATAAGAATTTTATCCTTTCCTGAAGCCTGAGGACTGAAGCCTGAAGCCATCTTTATCCCCCTCCACTTGTGGAGAGGGGTTGGGGGTGAGGATTTTGCTGAAGCATGGCGAGCCGTGCCCTTATTTCTTGTAGCGCAGGCCCCTGCTTTTCCGGACCTGAATTTTCTCGGACTCCTCCGCCGGAACGAATATCAGCTGCTTGCGGTCCTCATACTCTTCCAGGAGCCTTTGCGATTCAAGGATATGCTCCCGGTCCTTTTCGGGAAGCAGGGAGAGATCCACATCGGGCTTCGGTTCTTCTCGCGGCGGCAGCGGCTCGGGAGGTATGTTCGCCCACTTGTCCGGCTTCCGGTTGGAAAGCCACAGCCGCGCGGCGCCCACGCTTGGCGGCTGGTGCTTCACAATGGTGAGCACCCGTGCCTCACTACCGTAAACGACAACGTCACAGGGGTGCGAATACCCCATCGCCCGGCGGAAAAGCGCCTGCTCGACCTCCTGGTCGGCGAACGCCCGCGACCTCCTGAGAACATCCCTGAACGCGGGATATTTCCGGTACCGGTTGAATGTTTTCCGGTCGACCTTGAAATGGTCCGCCATCTGGGCGACGGTATAGCCGTTGCGCGCGATCTCTTCGAGCTTCACGAGGTCGATCAGCGGGTACTTGGAGGGGCGGCCGCCGGGCTTAGAAATGGTTTCAGGTTTGTGGCTAGTTGCGCCGGAAGAATGCGGTGAGGACATGTGGGCCTCCTTATAATAAGTGATAAAATTAAATACCCAGGTAGAAAACACCTGGTAAAAGAATTTTTTAACATCCATCGGTTCCATGCCTATTTTTTTTTAATTCTTCCTTCTACCTTTTTACTGCCTTCTCCATGACTTCTTTCTACCTCCTGTCTGCTTTCTTCTTAAAGGTACTTTATGGCACACTATTTTAATTCTAATTTTTAATACTTAATCTCTATAATGGCGTTATTAGCCTTATTTTCATTTAAATTAAGCATTTTCAAAGATACTATTTTATGGTTCTCAGCGACGTCGGAAGGTGCGGACGCCGAATTGGAGGCAAAATTGCATTTTGAGAAATGGAGACTTTTTCGGGAAGCTCTTATGCAGCCAAGCTCTTCCGCCCTCAAGGGCCTCCCCGTAAATATCTTGACCGAAACAATTGAAGTATTTATTTTATGTAGTGCGCTACTGGAAAAAAAATCAATAGCATACTTGAAAAGAACCATCGCTGCCGGCTTTCTCTCGTTTGGCTATCTATGATGAATAATCCAATTGCCGAACCTACCATCAATTGCCCTCAATGCGGTGCCGTCATCAAGCTGACCGACTCGCTCGCCGCGCCAATGATCGAAGCGGTAAAGCGCGATTACGAGGCCCGCCTGTCGGAAAAGAATGCCGAAGTCATTGCCAGGGAGAAATCCCTCAAGGATCGGGAGCAGGAGCTTCAAAGGCAAAAGGAATCCATCGATGAGCAGGTCGCAAGCCGGCTCGATCTTGAGCGGGAGAAAATCGGCCTGGAAGAGGCGAAGAAGGCCCGAGTTCTGCTTTCGACGGACATCGACCAGAAATCAAAAGAAATTGCCGAACTGCAGGCAGTCATAACCGAGCGCGACAGGAAGCTCGGCGAGGCGCAAAAGGCTCAGGCCGAGCTTATCCGAAAGCTGTGGGTATTAAGCCTCCGGATAATGTATTCATTTTTTCCCTGGCGAACTATCACAATTTTATTGATTACGCATGCTAATATCAGAGGGGTTATGCCTTCAAAAGGCCGTGAATCAGGCTGAACTGGAGGGCTATCTTAAAACCCTTGCGGAAAAGTAGGATGAAGTTCCGATTCGGTGCGATGTTGCGGGGCATTTGGAGGCGATGAATAATCCGAACGCTTATTGGGAAGTGAACAAGAAGGAATAAATATGGCCAGCATATTTAACAAGAATCCTCCTTTTTGCAGATGGCTTCCAATCGAATTCTTGTTTTTCTTCATAATTTCATTATTTCTCCCCATCTGGATATTTCGCCTTATCTCGCATTTTTTATCGTCTCATCATCAAAATGTTCTTTCAAAACTTTTATTTATGGATCTTTCTTCGCCATGGTATCTTTACCTCCCTTTGATGGCTATTATCGGATATTTATCCTGGCGTTTATTTCCTTCTTTTTTAAGGATATCAGACCGCATTATCCATACATCCCCTTTTTTTTACCATTTTCCCCATGGCATTTATTTTGGTTTGTTTATTTCTTTGATATTTGGAATTATCGAATATCTGCCAGATTTTCAGAATACTTTCCTTTTTACTGGAGATTTTATAATCTGCCCGATTATTGCAGCGGTACTGATTTGGATTATTGAAGCTGAATTAGTTATAAAACAAAAATTAATAGCGTTATCCTCCTCAGAATCAACGAACTCATTATGGATATTGGATGAAAGACCCATAGGACCCAATATATGCGATGATTTGCAGCATTATCGAATCGCATCGGAAATCCAACGAATTGTATTAGGTAATACGGGAAACAATGGCAGAGTTATTGCATTATATGGGAGAAATGGTTCTGGAAAAACTTCAATTTTAAACTTGCTGGAAATGAACCTTGCTCAGTTTCCAGGAATCTCTACAGGAAGATTTGAGGCTTATAATTACCGATCAGAGAAAGAAATAACCAAAGCTTTCTTTGGCGCTTTAAGCGGACTTTTATGTAAGAAAGCTATATTGCCTAAAGTTTCTGGAATTCCAGATCGATATTTAGATTTAATTTACGGCTTTTCCGGCATAACATCACCCCTAAAACTAATTGCACAATCTGTTCATGACTTTATTTCTAAAGCATACAATACTGAAGATATGCGCAGCATTTTTAATTGGTATCTATCGCGACAGAATAAACGAGTCGTTTTAATTGTTGATGACATTGATAGATGCAGTATAAGAAGCCGACACCTTCTTTTGCAACTAATGAATACTATTGGCAGGATAAATAATCTTTATTTTATAATATCAGCATCTCAAAATGAAATGCTGAGCCAACCAGACCCAACCCTTGTGTCGCTAATAGACTAATATATGTTAACAAAAGATGAACGAAGTTTGGAAAAATATATTGACGTTCATATAATAATTCCCGATCTCGATATGGAGAAGTGGGAAGCTTATTTTCGAAAGATTGTGGATGTAGTTTTGAAGAATAGGAAATCTCTAATAGATATTAAAGAGCTCGAATCATTATCAGAGGCTTTTATCGAAATTTCTGCATTGATTAAGCCAATTCTGATAACTCCACGTCAGATTAAATCATTTGGACGCCATTTACTTGAAAAATTAAATAGTCCCGCTATTACAATAAATTTTATAGATCTTTTTTGTTTAACAGTTATTGAAACTGCAAATCCCCGTTTGTATTCATGGATTTCACAGAATCGTTTTTTGTTTATAAGTCCAAGTTCTTCTCCAAAAGAGTATTTCGCAATAAAACATAGCATTGCAAATGTTTCAGGCAAAGAGGATCCTCAAAAACAACAATATGATAATTTTTTAAATGCTCTTGCTGAAATAGATTTTTGTAAAACCGATGAAAAATATATTATTGAATACATCTTTTTTAAAGAAGATTTTATTTCTAAGGCAAAATATATTTATATTAATCTACCGATAAAAAGGCGTGTTACAGATAATCGTTTTTTTTGCAATTATTTTTATAGGGATGAACTACCTAAAATAGCTACGCAACAGGGTGAATTTGAATTTCTGCAGATTTTACAAACTGAGCCTTTTAATATAGAAGGCATAATTAAATGCATAAGCAATACGAATCGACGAGGCTTGATGATGAAAAAGTTTGAGGTTGTCACACGTCAGTGTCAATGATTCTTCTTGTAGAAGATT
>CAWDOZ010000188.1:0-7233 GCA_963803935.1 uncultured Fibrobacterota bacterium
AATGCAGGAAAAGCATGATGTTGCGGATGACCTTTTGCTCGTGCCACGCTTCCTTGATTCGTTTCCGGCGCTTTGGTCCGATGCCGTCCACATCCTCCAAACGGGCAGACTCCTTCTCGATAATATCGAAAACACCCTCACCAAACTTGTCCACCAGCTTCTTGGCATATATCGGGCCGATGCCCTTGACCATGCCGCTGCCCAGATATTTTTCGATGCCTTCCTTGGTGGTCGGCGCGGTGCTATTGAGCATATCGGCCCTGAATTGCTGTCCATACTCCTTGTCCTGGACCCATCGTCCTTGAGCCGTGAGCCATTCTCCTGCACTGACGGATGCCAGGGAGCCAACCACGGTGACCAAATCGCGCTGTCCCTTCGCTTTGACCTTGAGCACTGCCCAGCCATTCTCTTCATTGTGGAAAGTGACCCTTTCGATTAACCCCGAAAGGCTCTCTGGCAATGTTTTGGATGCGTTTTGCACCAAGGAGAGATTGTGGGACGCGAGGGGCGTTGACGCAAGTGCCCAGCCTCACGGTAAACTGTTGCGGTAATATCTCCCAGGATGATTTTTCAATTGAGGGTCGCTGGAGGGCGTGAGGGTCTGCAATGGCGTCCACACCGGGTTGGCCAGATTCGTGCAGGCTTCCACCACAATAGGGATATTGCTGGGGAGCCTTTGCGCCGCATATAGAGATTGGAGTGTTCCAGCCGTGGAGTTCGCTGGAGCGCGCAAGGCTTGTCCGGGCCAGCGGGAATTGGAGTCCTTGAGGGCATGGTGAACCAGCAGGACAGTCAGTTGGAACTTGCGTTGGAGTTCGCCAGAATCGCTGAAACATTTTTGCTTGAAGAAGGAGGCCCCGATCAAACTCACAGCCCCCTAACAATCTCAGCAAATGCCCGCATAGCCTCTGGAAAGTTGTCCTGCAACCCGGTTCTCAACGCATTTACTCCAGCCTCAAGTGCGGCGCTTCCCCGATAACCGACGCACTCTCTCTCCCATATGGGAGTGTATTGAATAACGCTTTGAGCATAACTGCGCTGCACGATATGCCCCACAACGACCCTTATTGTGTCATCTTGCAGAGCCTCCACCTGCGCGAAGCTTTGAATACAAGCAACATCCTGTTCTCCGACTGTCTTCAGAACTTCGCTTGCATGGCGCGACACCACATGTATCGACCCTTTGTAATGAAGCCGATCTGGAACGTTAGGTGTGTGCTCTTGAATGCCTGTTCGCGTTTTCGTCAATTGGGATATTTCTCCGGCAATTCGGCTCAGGAGCATCTTAAAAGTCAGAATGATAGAATTGGTGGCTTGCTTCAATTGATCGCTGTTTTGGGTAGCGAGTCGCACTCGCGCAAAATCGCCTTCGTAAATTTTCGCCAATGCTTGTGTGTCCAGCTTATCTGGGGTGTCCGGTAACGGCGTCAACAATGCCTTCAACTCGTTTGCGAACTGAAGCATGGTGGGGCGCTCGCGTGGCATCGTCGAGGTAGACCGCTGGATCAACAAATCCAACATGCCGGCGCGTAAATGCGGAGAATAACTACTCAGCCGTAGCGCTGCAGTGTCAATGCGTTGTTCACCCTGCAGCGGATACCGTTGGCCAGCGGAGAGCGTCCACAGTGTTTTTGCTAAGGAATACACATCTGCCTGGCCCCATTGCCGCCCGGAAGCTGGCCGATGAAGGCATTCCGGTCGACCTGACACTCGGGTTCAGCGCCCGGCAGAACTACATCGCCGTCGCGTTCGCGAAACCAGCCTTTGTCAACGTGTTTGCGGGCAGGCTCAATGCGTATATCGAAAGCAACCGGCTCGGCAGCGGCAGGCTGGCGGGAGAAAAGGCCACGATCGCCAGCCAGCACGCCGTCACCGGGGCGAACGAAGAGGTAACGGGTGCCACCCGCCAGATCGCGGCCGGCATCCGGAGCGCTTCACAGATTGCCGCGCTTGCCGGGGTCGATGTGCAGGCTATTCCGGTCGCCGCTGCAAAGGAAGCGGTGAAATCGAAGGAGGCTGCCTTCGTTTCACGCCTCAAACAGGACTACCAGGTCGAGCTCTCCCCGGGAGTAGAGCCGGAAAAGGTGCGGCTGTATACGCTCTGGGAGCTGCGGGATCCGGTCTATGCCTTTGCCGAAAAGCTGATCAATGAAGTTCCCGGCAGTGTGGAGGAGTGGAACGATCGTGCGGACGAGGGCGGCCTGACCGATCTCTTCCCGCCCTTTTCAAAGGCGGAATTGCGGCAACTGAGCGACGAGGGAAAGATCCCGCGTCACCCGTTCTGGGTCGATCGTATCGTTGAGGAAACGCTCGCGCTCGACTCCCTCCTCAGCGCCGCCGGCCTCTGTTCTTTTGCAAACGACCAGGAGCAGCTCGACGACCGGATTTGGTCGATGATAAACGGATGACAGCGCCGTTGCCCGCCACGGGAGGGGCGTTCCATAGTTTACCGATAAGAGGTTCCCGATGGACCGGGTAGTGCGTTCGATCTCCGTAGGGTGCCCCGTTTCCCGGGTCTTCCGCCTCTGGAAAAACTACGAGCAGTTTCCCACCTTCATGAAAAGCGTCAAATCGGTTGAGAACCGGGGCGGCAGGATATCGCATTGGGTAATTCAGGGACCCCTGGGGTACCGGTTGCAGTGGGATGCCGTAACCACGGCAATCGAGGAAAACCGGCTTATTGCGTGGCAGAGCATCGGCGGGGATCTCTATACCGGCGGAAACGCGGAGTTCAGGAAACTTGCAGCGGGACAGACCGCGGTTACCGTGACCATATTCTACGAAATCGATGCGTTCGTTAAAAATCTTGCCACGAAGTTATATAATCCCGGGAAACATTTAGAGGCGGACCTGGAGCGGTTCAGGGTTTTTGCGGAACGGCGGGGATGATGGGAAGGGTTTGCTTCAGGAAATGACGGTTACTATTTATAAATAGTTATTCAGTTTTGCAGCAAGCTCAGCCATCTTGAATGGTTTGCAGATGCTGCCGGTGAATCCATAGTTCTCCGGATGAGCCATAACCGGGTCTTCCGCATACCCGCTGATGGCAAATACCGGAATATCCGCATTGATGGCCCGTAGGTGCACAATTGCATCGCGGCCGCCCATGCCGCCCGGGATAGTAAGGTCAAAAAGAATTGCCGCAAAGGAACGATTTGCCGTTGCTTCGGATTCAAAGAAATCCACGGCGTCTTTTCCTTCCTTTATTAAAATCACCGCATACCCGAACATTTCCAGCATATCGCCCATGGCTTCCCTCATGACGTCCTCATCGTCAACAACAAGGATCCTGCCGCTGGCACGATGTTTTTCCGGGGCCGTTGCTTTTTCGGTTGCAGCAGATTCCGATGAAGCCGGAAGGTATATATGAAAGGCAGCTCCGGTGCCCGGTTCGGATTCGACTTCAATGGTTCCCCCGTGGCGTTTAATTATTGAAAAACAGGTGGTAAGTCCGAGACCATGTCCCGTGGCTTTCGTGGTAAAAAACGGGTCAAAAATTCGCGGCAGAACTTCTCTGGAAATCCCGACCCCGCTGTCCTTAATTGATATCTTGCAATAGTTGCCGGGTTTCAGAATTAACCGTTCATTGTTATTCAATTCAATATTCTTTGCTGCCACGGCAATAGTTCCGCCACAAGGCATAGCCTGCTGAGCATTGATTATGATATTATCGATAACCCGCGCGATTTGATTTTCATCAAAATTGCAGTGCCGGAGATCTTCGGAAACATCGAACGTGCAGGCAATAGTTGACCCGCTGAGCATAAAACAGACGGTTTCTTTTATAAAAGGGAATAAGGGGCCGACATGTTGTACCGGGGCACCACCCTTTGCAAAGGTAAGAAGCTGTGCGGTCAGTCCCTTTGCCCGGTGTATGGTATTCATCGCCTTTGAAAGATATTGAAAAACTTCATCATCCCCCGACCTCTCCCGGGCTAACTCCACAAAACCATAAATGCCGCCCATCAGATTGTTGAAATCATGAGCGATGCCGCCGGCAAGAACGCCCAGCGCCTCCAGCTTCTGGAGTTGCTGATATTGATCTTTAAACTGCAATCGTTCAGCCTCCATTTTTTTCCGTTCCGTAATGTCTCTGACTATAGATAATGAGCACCTTTTTCCGTTATCGAGAAACCGTTTGGTGGATACTTCCACCGGGATTTTCTTTCCCGATTTGCTGCTATATACCCTTTCAAAAAGGGATCGGCCTTTTTCGGCTATCCACCTTAAATCGTCTTTGGAATAATCCAATACGCCGTCATCAATATCTTTGACCGACATTGCCAGTAATTCTTCACGCGTATAATCAAGGAGCGCGCATAAAGAATCGTTAACCTCGGTAAATAAGCCCGGTGTACCGGCTTCAGTTATGTTCATAACAAACAAGGCATCATTACTGCTGTTAAATATCAAGTCGTAGCGCAGCTGCTTTTCAACCAGGGATTTTGAAACGTGCTCGGCGTCCGTTCTATCAAAAATTATGGAGAATAGGAATTTTTTGTTATCAAGGTCAACGGATATCGTGCTGACCTCAACCTCTCGTATTTCACCGCTTGCCAGCCGGTGCCGTCTTTTAAAATGATTATTCATCCCGACGGCGAATTCATGCAGGGATGCATTTAATTCATCGGCAGGAAGCTGATTAATTTCCCTGATATTCATCTTTTTCATTTGCCGTAATGAATAGCCATAAAATGCCAGGGCCCGGTCATTGGCATCTATAAGATCGCCATTTTCATCCAGGAGGATCATAACGGCGTTATGGCGGCGGAAAAAACCTTCGAAGGGAGTTCCGGAAGGCTCTCCGGAGCTGAGATTGCCGGTCATGGATCGGCGGTTCCTGTGAGGGCGATTACATCGAAACCGAGCTGCAGGGAGATATATTCGTCGATTATATCATGAAAGCGGTTGCTTTTCCATATTTTCTCCCGGCACACGATTTGCGACTCTAATTAACTGCAATTTGCCAAAAGTTCCGAAAATTTTATCGAGGAGGATCCTATGAAGCATCATAACAATATATGGCCCATTATCGCCGGCTCGGCAGTCGGGGTAGTAGGGGTAGCAGTCGCAGCAACAACATTAAAGAACAAAAAGGGCAATACGCCGCTGGAAATCGCCGGTGAGAAAATCGCGGAAGTGACTAAAGATGCCCGGCAGCGGATCGAAGAAATTGTGGGCGAGGCGCGCGCGCACCTTCCGGAACAGGGGGGCGAGACACTCCGGGAACTCAACACCCTTATTGCCGAAGCAAAGTCGCGGCTCGACCAGATTGCCGCCCAGGTGCGAACCGGGATGCGCCATCTCTCAAGCCGGATACCGCCTGAGAGCGCGGAGGATTGAAGATCCTCGCAGCTATCTGCGAGGATCTTCTATAGGTAAGGTAGCAAGAATTACTTGTAAGTCGCTCCATAACCCGGGAATAAGCCCCGGGATTATGGGTTGCTATGCCTGTTCAAGCCGCCTGTAGAGGCGAAGTGCAGAATTGGTAAATACCCTGAATAACGGCAATTAACCGCTTGTTATGAGCGACAGACTATACATGTCGATTTTTTAAAAGACTATACAATAATTGCCGGCGCAGCGGATCCCTTCAAGAGTCCGCTGCGCTGGCAGGAAGCGGTTACTTCTCGAGCTTGAACGCCCGGTAGAATGTATTTCCGTCGCGGAGGATGAGGATCAGGAGCGGCTCCCCGGTACCGACCGATTTGACGGCCTGCTTGAAGTCGTTCTGGGAAGCGATCGGCTTCCGGTTGACCTCAAGAATAATGTCGTTGGGCCGCAGTCCCTGTTCCCATGCCTGCGAAGATGACTTGACATCGAGCACTACAACCCCTTTCGTGGAGGGATCGATGCCGAGCTCGTTGCATTTATCCTCGGTGAGCCCCTGCGTCTTGATCCCGAGTTTTTCGACCAGGTCGCCCGATTCTCCCTCGTCTTTCGAGCCTCCCGATTCCGTGCTCTGCAACTTCCCGGAGGCGCGAGTGGTAAGCGTCACGGAGACGGTCATGCTTTTCCCGTTCCTCAGGAGAACCACCGGTACCTTCACTCCCGGGTGGATTGCGGCGACTGCCAGCCGGAGCTCGTTCGGCCCGTCGACCGGATGCCCGTCAAGCGAGGTCACGACGTCGCCGCGCTTGATGCCCGCCTTGTCCGCGGGTTGCCCCTTGAAAACATCGCCGATCAGTGCGCCCTTGACATCGGCCTGGAGTCCCATCGCCTCCCGCGTCGCGCCGTCGAGCTCCTGGATCGACACCCCGAGCCAGCCGCGCGAGACCTTTCCTTCGTAAATCAGGTCCTCCATGATCTGCCGCGCCATGTTGATGGGGATCGCGAACCCGATTCCCATATACCCGCCCGACTGCGTATAGATCATGGTATTGATCCCGATCAGCTCGCCGTCGATATTGACAAGGGCGCCACCCGAGTTGCCGGGATTGATCGCGGCATCGGTCTGGATGAAATTCTGGTAGCCCTCGGTACCCTCCTGCGCGGTGCGCTTGAGTGCCGACACGATGCCGAGCGTGACCGACGAGGTAAAGTTGAAGGGATTGCCGACCGCAATGGCCCAGTCACCGGGACGCAGGTTGTCGGAGTTCCCGAGATAGGCGACCGGAAGGTCGTGCACCGATTCCTTGATCTTGATAACCGCAACGTCGGCGAGCGAGTCGAGGCCCACCACCTCGGCACGGAAGCTCCGCTTGTCCGAGGTTTTGACTTCAATTTCGTTGGCACCGGCAACGACGTGGTAATTGGTCAGGATATACCCGTCCTTCGATACGATGACGCCGCTGCCGAGCGCCTGCTGGCGAAGCTCGCGCTTTTCAAGGGGCGGCTGGTTCTGCCGCTGCCGCCCGCGCGGCTGCTGCCCGAAGAAGTCCCCGAAGGGGTCGTCGCCGAAAAATTGATAAAAGGGATTATTCGAGAAGACCACGGTATCGATCTTCGTCGGGATAACGGAAACAACCGTTGGAATGACCTTGTCCGCAACGTCGGCCACGATGGTTTTGAATGCTCCGAGCTGCGAAGAGGCGGGCAGGTCGGGCTTCTGGGATGCCCCGAACACGATGGAGCCGTGTTCCGGCCGCACCTGGTCGGCAAACGAACAGGTGCCGCGAACGGCTACCGCAACGGCGATACAGGCAATGAGGGTTATTGAAAGGGGTATGGCGGGTTTAAGGCCCTTGGTGCGCATGCGTCCTCCTTGGATGGTGAGTGGGTTGATTGATTAAA
>CAWDOZ010000189.1:0-22544 GCA_963803935.1 uncultured Fibrobacterota bacterium
CATCCGCATCTATGGTGGTGCTCGTAATCGGTGGTATCGGCCTGGATAAATTTTTATGTTTCATAGTATCCCCTCCCGGTACCAAGATTACGAGTACCCGGGGGAAAAACTGTATCATTTTGCAAAAATTTGGCCCGGCCAGGGCTTAGAGCAAATCATAACGTAAAATAAAAGGACGCTCCCTTGCCGATTTCACCCTCCGCCCAGATCTCGCCGCCGGGACTCCGAAATAATGTGCTCGCTGTGCCTGTTCAATTCCTCGGCAATTTTGCGCGCGGATATGTCGAACATGGTGACCATGAACTCTTCGGCACTGCCGGCGTCATCCTTGAGCGGGGTGCTGACAATTTGTGCGGAAAAGGAACCCGCGATCTTGACAGTAAGCTTCAATAAAAATAAAAAAGCCTTTCCGAACGTTAAAGACGAACATCCCTCCTGCTGCGGCGGGATGTTCGTCTGCAAAGAATGGGCACCTGAGCGGTAACTACTCCTTTTCGAGCACCGCCTTCACCACTCCCTCATCTTTTACCAGTGTCCAGTCGCCATCCGGATTGTATTCCTTCATTTCCCGCGCAATCCGGGAGGTGTTTTCACCCAGATTCCGCTGAAAAACCCGGGCATCCTGATTGACGATGAAGGTCATGATGCCCGACTGGTCCCATCGCGCCGGGTAGGCCACCAGGGCGAACCCCTTCGTCAATTTCCCGTGGCGCATATAATCCATTTTTCCGCCGGGTGCAGCCTCGCCCTGCCGGGTGAGAATCCTGAAAAAATAGCCGTGAAACGGCTTTGGTCCCGTGCCGAGCTTCCCGGAATAACCTTCGGCATGAGCCTCCGCCACCAGAGGCCCGAACGGACTGGCCTCTTCATTTTCCGCTGTTGCCCAATAGAGGCCGTCTTTTGTTCCGGGAGTGCTCTTGAATTTCTGCGCGTAGGTCACGCCGCGGCTCGAATCCGGGTTCATGCCGGCATACTGCTGCTGCGCCGTCACGTACGCCCTGCAAACGCCGATGGCGTGGAGCTCGTTTTTGCCGATGTGCCGGTTAATGATCTCCTCTTTACCCGCCGCAGTGTTGAAATACCATTGTCCGTTTGTCTGCATGAGCGGAATCGGCATCGGCCAACTGTCCGAACCGGCCTCAATGGTGATTTTGTCGTCCCCTTCTTTAACGAGCGTATAGCCCTGTTGCATGATGGAGGCAAATTTCCGGGCATTCGCGGAGTCCTGCACCTTGTCACCGGTTAAAATTCCTTTGACATCCGAACCGAATATTTCATAAAGTGCCGCCCTGTCCCCAGCCTGGACGGCAGATTGCAGGGCTTTTGCAGCCTCTTCCGGCGATGCGAACAGCCGGGGGGCGACCATCGGTTTGTTTTGTGTTGCATCAGGTTGTTGCGCATAAAGGTTCGCCGGCAAATTAATACAGAAGCCTGCCAGTAAGGCGATAATCAAGAGCCGGTAAATTCCTGTCGTCTGGTTCATCTCCTACCCCCATGATTTCCCCCGGAATGTGCAGCGCCGCGGCTTTCGGCTCCGCGATGACTGTAGTAATGTACATCCCGACCATGATCGTACCCGCCTCCGAAAAGATATACGTCCGGTTCGGCAACCCACACCCCGCCATCGTAATATCCTCCGCCGCCGCCTCCCCACCAGCATCCCGGAATGGCAAGCAGCCATCCCGCCACCAGGCCGATTGCCAGGCCGACCCTGATTCGATCGAGGGGACCATTTGGTTTTTTCATGAACTTCTCCATTGTTAAAATAGTATTCCCTGCTTTCATGTCGCAGAACCACAGCTTTTAGTGAAAGGCCCTATCGGGATTTCCAGCTATTTCATTGATTTTTTCAGCGCCCCCTCGACTGTTTCCGCACCTTTTTCAATCGCATGCGCCGCTTCGTCAAGGGTTCCCTTGATGGTTTCCTTCAGTCTTTCGCCGCTTCCGGCCTGGCGGCAGGAAGACCTCGAATAGAGCAGCGCTACAGCCACGGTTGCCGCAACACCGAAGGCGAAAAACAGGCAATTCGTTACCTTTTTCATGATACCACTCCTTCTCGAAAAAGAAATTTCGGCACGGTGGTAAGCCGCCTACATCAGTCTTATCGTGCCGATGCGCATGTTATGAAAATGCATACCCGATAATGGACCGATTATACCGAAGGTAGTCAGCAGCCATAGAATTACCAGGATAACTACCAGCACATTCAGGATAGTCTTTATTTTCCCGTCCATGGGAATGAACCGGTTGATGAGCCAGAGGACGACGCCGATAATTATGAGTATAAAAAGGATGGAGATTATGGCCACGATTTCTGTACTCCGTTTGAAAAGGCTCATTGAGGTTCGATTATTATCGACGCAATATCCATGCCATTGCGATGGGCGAGGCTTGATAGCTCTCTTCACCCGGCAGTTTTACATAATTCCTGTTTGTGGGACGGCCTGTCCTGAGAATGGGACTCAATAGATTGGGGATTATCGGAAGGCATTTATCAGGAAATAGGATCCTTTAAGATTTCGAAGACCACCGCGCCGGTAACACGCCGGCAGAATAAACTTGATTCGACAAGGTTCGAAACGTAATTTATACCCTCAGGAGCATGCGGCAAATTCAAATAAAAACGGAATGGGTTTTCAATTCGTTTAAAGTGCAATAGTACACTAATACAGATTATAGTTATTCTTTTCCAATTTCATACTACCGCACAGGATTTTCATCCCGAAATAAAATCCGGATGGCCCGGACCGCTGTTACGGGAGATCTCCTTCGGAGGAGGGCAATTGCACATGAAGCCGGTGATCAAAAAATCCCTTTTATTAAGGAGTCAGGCATGAGAAACTCAAGTCTGCGCACAAGTATGATTGGATTGTCCGCCTTACTCAGTATTATCACTTTTCAGGAAAATAGTTCCGCCGAGCAATGTCCCTGCGACATCTATGCCGCCGGGGGAACACCATGCGTGGCGGCGCACAGCACGGTACGGGCTCTCTACAGCACCTATAACGGGCCGCTCTTTCAGGTCAAGCGGCTTTCGGACGGTCTTACCCTGGACGTCGGGGTCCTGACCCCCGGAGGCTATGCAAATACAGCCGCTGTGGATTCGTTCTGCAAGGGTACGAAAGGCTACCTCAACTGTATTTACGATCAGACCGGGAAGGGCAACGTCCTGTGGGTCCAGGGATCAACCGAGGTTCCGGCGTCTACCTCAGTAAACCAGTAAGGCTGGATACCGAGGCGGTCTACGTTGCCGGCAATAAGATCTACCCGGCCTTTATCAATCCCGATAACTGCTTCTGGCATGATGGTTCCCAGTCGGGCATGCCGACCGGCTCCCAGCCCGAGGCCATGTACATGGTGACCAGCGGTACCCACTATAACGGCTGCTGTTGCTTCGATTATGGGAACAGTGAAACCGACAGATCGGCAGATGGCGCCGGCGCCATGGATGCGATCAATTTCAGCAACGAGTGCTGGTACGGCACCGCCACCATCCCCGGTCCCTGGGTCCAGGCCGACCTTGAATATGGAGTCTTTTCCGGTGGCAGCCAGACCTGGAACAAGAACCAGGTAACCATGGCCTACCCCTATGTAACGGCCATTCTCAAAAACAACGGTACGACGAATTTCGAGCTCAGGGGTACCAGCGCGCAATCCGGCAGCCTGGTCACGGTCTATAACGGCGCACTTCCCTCCGGATGGAGTCCTATGAAGAAGCAGGGGGCCCTTATCCTGGGATGCGGCGGGGACTGCTGCAAGCCCAGCGGCGGCGCCAATTGCAGTGCCGGGTCCATGTATGAAGGGGCCATAGTTTCCGGCTATCCCGCGGATTCGATCGACAACCAGGTTCAGGAGAATATCATTGCCGCCGGGTACGGGGTTACCACGGGGATCTGGCATGGGGGCAGAAACATGCCTTCGGCGTACAATGTCAAGCTACGGTACAATCAGGCAAGCGCCAGTGCGGTAATAAGCTATGGGTTGCAGGACGCCCGGCGCGTGAGCGTCAATGTTTTCGATCAGCGCGGCAGGCGGATCGCAACGGTCGCCGACGGTTCCTTTCCCGCAGGCCAGCACGAAGCGGTCTGGGATACCAAGCAGGTACCGACCGGCGTTTATATATGCAGGGTGGCAATGGACGGCACCGAGGGATGGTCCGGCGAAATAGTCATTGAGAAATAATAGCCGTAAGCCGGGAAGCAGCGGCTTGCCCGTTGCTTCCCATATTATGTAAACGATTATCATCGGCATCGGTTGCCTTTGTGAAAATCCGGCGCCAGCAATAAAAAGAGGACTAAAGCAGCCGAATAAACCTATACATCATTTAAAAGCCAGCACCAGGGAGGAAGCTTATGAAAAAAATCTATATTCTGGTTGCAGTAGTTTTTTCCTGTTTTGTATTTTGCACAAAAAGCAATCCCACGCAAACTACCGTGACAAGCGTTTACAAGGATAGCATAATCCTCGATTTGTTTTCATATAATGTTTATGTTTTTGATAATAATACGACTTATAATGTTTCCGCGACACTCTCGCCGAAGGGGAAAGGTTATTTAAAATCTCTTGACTCGCTCGTACATTCTTACTACGATAGCGCAAATGGCTATAGTTTAGTCGGCGTTGTTGCGCCAAAATATGAGCCAACCGAATTTGAGGCGTGGGTCTATGATTCAATGGCGCTTACTACTTCCGATTCATCGGACCCCAATCTCCTGATTACTGTTTTATCGCACTCCGAAAACAACTATTATGCCCTGGATACCTCTGCTATAAATTCCGATAAGAGCATACAGCCATTACCAATAAGGTATGATTACGGGTATGGTTTTGTCCTGGGCGGAATAGTGCCGGGCGGTGTTCCCAATGGAATTGGAAAAATAAAAATTTATTATCGATAGTTTCAGCACGAAGAGAGCTGCAGGAAGCGTTTCAAAGAGCAAAAGGCGGAAACCAGGCATGGTTATCCGCCTTTTTGCTATACGTGCAGCCATTGAATCCTTCCGGAGGCGAACCGCGTCCTCCCTCAGTGTTTTCATCCGGAGAGTGGCAAGTAAGGTAGAGCCTCAGGGTTGAGGAAATCGCTGCGCATAATTTTTGCTTATATCATGATTGTATGGATCTCCCGCCTGGTTATGGGAAGTGCGCGGCGGAAGAGTAAATTCGCGGAATTGCCGTGCGCGTAAGTCTTTCAGCGTTTTAGAAGAGGAGTTGAAATGTTCGGATTTAATTTCGGGCAGGGTTACCCTTCCAATGAAAAACCCGATAATGCATTCGAAGCGGTGATAAAGGGGGATATCCCTGCCCTGCAGAAGCTACTGGCGGAAGGCCATACTATAAATGAAAAAGGCGAAGACGGCTATACCGCACTCATGGCGGCCGCCGGTCTTGGCCGGGAGGATATGGTGAAGCTCCTGCTCAAGGCCAATGCCGATCTAAATGCCGTAAACAACGAGGGCCTCACCGCAATCCAGGTCGCCGCGAACAATAAGCACGATGCCGTTGTGAAGCTGCTGAGCGACGATCCGAATAAGATCAATGCACGAATGATGTCCGCAAAATAACCATCAGCAGGAATCGGTTCCTCGTTAGCGGATTGAGTTATTAATATTGCAAACATAGATTGAAAAGATTAAACATTGTTCGCATATTCATTCGTTTAAATTCATCCATGCCGGGAGGGTGAACGGCTTGCATCAAATGCGAAGTGATTCTTGGGCAGCATCAGGCCAAGGCTCATGGGGACTGCCTGAAGCAATCTGCACAGCCAAACTATCCCGGCATAGGAATTGCTGCAAATGTCTTTTCGAACTGAGAGATCATCCTGGCTTGCGGAGTACCAATAACGGGGAGACCGGCATGGGGGTACAAGAAGGAGTGCGGATCGACTACCGGAAGGCCGCCGTAAAGCCATCATGACGGACGATTCGGGAATAAACCTCATAACCCGCGAAGCGACGGGAGGCACGATCAAACGTGTCGCCTTTGTCGGCGACTACCTGCCGCGCCAGTGCGGCATTGCCACCTTTACCACCGACCTGTGCGAAGCGATCGCTGCCGGCCACCCCGAAGCCTCGTGCATTGCACTGCCGGTCAATGATATCGAGGGCGGGTACGCGTATCCGCCCCGGGTCCGGGTTGAACTTACCGAAAAGGACATCCGCTCCTACAGCCGCGCGGCGGACTCGAACATAGCCCTGGCCACGGGCAGCATCCGTACCCTGCTGGAATGGCTTGACCAGAGAGCGTAGTGCGGCATACACCCGGGGGAAACCTTTTCCCGGGATTTTGAATTCAGGGAATTTTTACGGCAGTGTTTCTATAGGTGCCGCAAATCCCTGCCGCTCATTTCAATCACCGGGATCATCATGGGTCCCGTTATCACCCTGTAAAACGGAGGACCATCATGCAACATCGTATCAGTACCATGATCGGCAAGGCAATCAGGGCCACCGACGGCGACCTTGGCAAAGTAAAGGAGTTTTATTTTGACGATGCGACCTGGACCATCCGCTATATGGTTGCGGAGACCGGAAACTGGCTGCTCGGACGCAAGGTCCTTATTTCTCTTGTGGCATTGAAAAATATTGATCCCGAATCCTCCGCGTTGTCGGTAAATCTCAGCTGCGCCCAGGTCCGCAACAGCCCGGATATCGATACCGAGAGGCCGGTGTATCGCCAGCATGAGGAGGAGATCCATAAATATTACGAGTGGCCCATGTACTGGCAGGGCGGCTTCGGCGGCACGCTCGGCATAACCCCGTACCCTCTCTTTGAGAATTCGCCGCCGGTGAATCCTCCCGATTCCGGGAGACATGACGATCATCACCTTCGCAGCACCCGGCATGTAACCGGGTACCATATCCATGCGACCGACGGCGAGATCGGTCATGTCGTCGACTATATCGTTGACGATGAAAAATGGACCGTCCGGTACCTCGTGGTGGATACCGGCAATTGGCTTCCGGGAAAGAGTGTGCTCATTTCTCCCCAGTGGATCAGGCAGGTGAACTGGGCCGATTCAAGCGTTTACCTGGATCGCACGCGGGATTCGGTAAAAAACAGCCCGGAGTTCGATTCCGCGGATACCATCTATCGGGATCCGCAAAGTCACCAGTAGCAATTAACCCGGCAGAGAATCATCAGTATCGAAAGGAACACCATGACTACCCGTTCAAATGAAGAGCTCGTTGAGGCCTTCACCGAGGCAATGACTCATGAGGGCGTTGAAAGCCTTCTCACCCTTGTGGCTCCCGACTGCGAGTGGATGATAATGGCCACCGGCGAGAAATTCCGGGGTCCGGACCAGATTAAAACACTGGCGACGAGATCGATCGCCGCGCGAACGCACGGAACCGGGATGGGCCTCCTCCCCTTCAATGTCTTTGCCAATCCCGATGCGACCAGACTCTGCTGGGAATATGTGCATAAAGCGGTTGTCACCGAGAAATGGCCGGCATCGGCCAACAGTCCCGCCGTCGGCACCGAACTGGAAATACCCATCGTTTTAATCTGCGAGATCGATCAGGGTAAAATCGCCAGGATCAGGGAGTACTTCGATTTATTGACCGTCTCCGAGCCCGGCTCGCATCATCACCTTTATTCTTGAATTGGAGATTTATCAACATGACCGCAACCCTTTCTCCGGAGCTGCTTGCAAAGATGGATGCCTACTGGCGCGCCGCCAATTATTTATCGGTCGGCCAGATCTACCTCTACGACAACCCGCTCCTGAAGCGGCCCCTCAGGCTCTCCGACGTAAAGCATATGCTGCTGGGGCACTGGGGAACAACCCCGGGGCAGAACTTCATCTACGTGCACCTGAACCGCATCATAAAAAAGTATGACCTCGACATGGTCTACGTTTCAGGACCCGGCCATGGGGGGCCGGCAGTCGTGGGCAACACCTACCTCGAAGGAACCTACAGCGAAATCTATCCGGATATAAGCCGGGATGAGGCAGGGCTGCGGAGGCTCTTTCTGCAGTTTTCCTTTCCCGGCGGCATCCCGAGCCACGCCTCTCCCGAGTGTCCGGGGTCGATTCACGAAGGGGGCGAGCTGGGCTATTCGATCAGTCACTCCTTCGGGGCGGTGTTTGACAATCCGGACCTGATCATGGCGTGCGTGGTCGGCGACGGCGAGGCGGAAACCGGGCCGCTGGCAACCGCCTGGCACTCCAATAAATTTCTCAATCCCATTACGGACGGCGCGGTACTGCCGATCCTGCATCTCAACGGCTACAAGATATCGAACCCCACCATCCTCGCCCGTATCACCCGCGAGGAGCTGGAACAGCTGTTCCGCGGCTATGGCTGGACGCCGTACTTTGTCGAGGGTCATGAGCCCGGGCTCATGCATGAAGCAATGGCCGCAACACTCGACAAGGCGGTGGAGCAGATCAAGGGAATCCAGCAGGATGCCCGCACCCGCGGAACGTTCGAGCGACCGCGTTGGCCCATGATCGTTCTCAACTCGCCCAAAGGCTGGACCGGACCGAAGGTTGTCGACGGGCTGCCGGTTGAGGGCACCTTCCGTTCGCACCAGGTTCCCCTCTCCGATCCCGCAACGCACCCCGAACACCTTAAAATTCTTGAAGACTGGCTGAAAAGTTACCGACCCGAAGAGATCTTCGATAGCGAGGGCCGCTTGAAGCCGGAGCTTGCCGACCTTGCACCCACGGGCGTGCGGCGCATGGGCGCAAATCCCCATGCCAACGGCGGCATGCTGCTTCGCGACCTGCGCATGCCCGATTTCCGCGACTACGCGGTCGATGTTCCGGTCCCCGGGGCGCGCGGTATCGGCGATGTTCATGCGCTCGGGCCCTTCCTGCGCGATGTGGCAAAGCTCAACAGCGAGCAGCGGAACTTCCGCGTGTTCGGTCCGGATGAGACCCTTTCCAACGGGCTCGAAGCGCTTTTCCAGGTAACAAACCGGCAATGGGACGCTGCAACGGTCCAGAACGATGAATTTCTCGCGCCGGCCGGACGCGTCATGGAGGTGCTCAGCGAGCACCAGTGCGAGGGCTGGATCGAGGGGTATCTCCTCACCGGCCGGCATGGGCTCTTCAACTGTTACGAGGCGTTCATCCACATCGTCGATTCGATGTTCAACCAGCATGCCAAGTGGCTGAAGGTAACCTCGCTCCTGCCCTGGCGCAGAAAAATCGCCTCGCTCAATTACCTTATTACCTCCCATGTCTGGCGCCAGGACCACAACGGCTTTACCCACCAGGATCCGGGCTTCCTCGACCACGTGGTGAATAAGAAGGCATCGGTCGTCCGTGTGTACCTGCCCCCGGACGCAAACTGCCTGCTGTCGGTGATGGACCACTGCCTGCGCAGCCGCCATTACGTCAACGTCGTCGTTGCGGGCAAGCACCCGGCCCCGCAGTGGCTGCCGATGGATGCCGCGGTCAAGCACTGTACCGAGGGAATCGGCATCTGGCAGTGGGCCAGCAACAACCAGAACCTTGCGCCCGACGTGGTCATGGCCTGCTGCGGGGATGTACCGACGCTCGAAACGCTCGCGGCGGTTTCCATCATGCGGGAACACCTGCCCGACCTGAAAATCCGGGTTGTCAATGTTGTCGACCTCATGCGGCTGCAGCCGCAGTCCGAGCACCCGCATGGGTTACCCGACCGCGATTTCGACGAGCTCTTTACACGGGACAAGCCGGTCATCTTCGCCTTCCACGCCTACCCATGGCTCATTCACCGCCTTATCTACCGGCGTACCAACCATGCTAATTTCCATGTGCGCGGGTACAAGGAAGAGGGGACCATCACGACCGCGTTCGACATGACGGTCCTCAACGAGCTTGACCGGTTTCACCTGGTGATGGATTCCATCGATCGTCTGCCGCAGACCGGCGAACGGGGCATCTACCTGAAACAGCAGCTCAAGGACAAACTCATCGAGCACAAACTATACATCGACAAGAACGGCGAAGACCTTCCGGAAATCCGGAATTGGAAATGGGCCTTGCCGCGATAGAAACGAAGGAACTACCGTTACAGGAGGTAAACCGTGACCGAACAACCTCGTGCGATCCATCCGCAGTATGGGCTGCAGCCGACGGGAATAGAGGGATTCGACCTGCTGGCAGAGCTTGCGCTCGATATGCGTTCGTCATGGAACCATGCGACCGACGTCATCTGGCGGCAGCTTGACGAGGACCTGTGGGGAGGAACCCATAACCCCTGGGTTGTGCTGCAGACGGTCTCGCGCGACCGGATCAAAAGCCTGCTTGCAGACACGGCGTTTCGGGCGAAGGTTGACGGCCTGGTTCAGGCCCGGCGGCAGGCGACGAATTCGCCGGCGTGGTTTCAGCGGAATTTTGTGAAGCCGCCGCTCTCCTGCGTGGCCTATTTCTGTATGGAATTCATGGTGAGCGAAGGGCTGCCCATCTATTCCGGCGGCCTGGGCAATGTGGCCGGGGATCAACTGAAAGCCGCCGGAGACCTCGGCGTGCCGGTAGTCGGCGTGGGACTGCTCTACCAGCAGGGCTATTTCCGTCAGGTTATCGACAAGGACGGAGCCCAGCAGGCGCTCTATCCCTATAACGATCCTGGGCAGCTGCCAATCACGCCGCTCCGCCAGGAAAACGGCGAGTGGCTGCGCCTTGAAATCGACCTGCCGGGTTACCGGGTCTGGGTGCGCGCCTGGCAGGTACAGGTCGGCCGGGTACGGCTCTATTTGCTGGACAGCAACGATGCCGCCAACTTTCCCGCCCATCGCGGGATCACAAGCGAGCTTTACGGCGGCGGCCCTGAATTGCGCCTCAAGCAGGAACTGCTTCTCGGGATCGGCGGCTGGCGGCTCCTCGACGCGCTCGGGATCGTGCCCGAGGTCTGCCATCTCAACGAGGGGCATGCCGCCTTCGCCGTGCTGGAACGGGCCGGGCACTTCATGGAAAAATCCGGGCAACCCTTTGAGGTCGCGCTGGCAGCAACGCGCGCGGGAAACCTTTTCACCACCCATACCGCAGTTTCCGCCGGGTTCGATCGTTTTTCGCCCGATCTCATAGAGCAATACCTCGGCGGCTACGCGGAAAAGAAACTCCGCATTGCTACCCGCGATTTGCTTGCGCTTGGCCGGCAGAATCCGGACGATCCAACCGAAAGTTTCAACATGGCCTATCTGGCAATCCGCGGCAGCGGGTCGGTAAACGGCGTAAGCCGCCTGCATGGGAAGGTAAGTCGCCATCTCTTCGAGCCGCTCTTTCCGCAATGGCCGGCGGCGGAGGTGCCCGTCGGCCACGTCACCAACGGCGTTCACCTGCCGACCTGGGACTCTGCCGAGTCCGACGATCTGTGGACCGGGATTTGCGGAAAGGATCGATGGCTTGGGACTATGGAAACCCTGGAACGGGATATTCGCCGGGTGTCCGACGAAAATCTCTGGCAGTTTCGCAAGGCTGGCGCAGGGTCGCTGGTTGCATACGCACGCAAGCGGCTCGCCGTGCACTTTGCAGCTGCCGGAGCCTCGCCGGAAAGAATTGAAGAGGCGGGTCATCTCTTCAACCCCGATGCATTGACTCTGGGGTTTGCGCGTCGATTCGCGACATACAAGCGGCCAAACCTGCTTCTCCACGATCCTGAACGGCTGCTGCGGCTGCTGTCAAACCCCGATCGGCCGGTGCAACTGATCCTCGCGGGCAAGGCTCACCCCGCAGATGCGGCGGGACAGGGTCTGATCCGGCAATGGGTGCGGTTCATTCGTCAGGAAGGGGTCCGTCCGCATGCGATTTTCCTCAGCGATTACGACATGCACCTGACCGAACGGCTCGTACAGGGTGTGGACGTATGGATCAATACGCCGCGGCGACCCTGGGAGGCGTGCGGTACGAGCGGCATGAAGGTGCTCGTCAACGGCGGTCTCAACCTGTCGGAACTGGACGGATGGTGGGCGGAGGCGTATACGCCCGAGGTCGGATGGGCGCTCGGCGATGGGTTGGAACACGGCGATGATCCTGCCTGGGACGCGGTCGAAGCCGGAGAACTCTACCGCATTCTTGAGGAGGAGGTGGTTCCTGAGTTTTACCATAGAGACGCCGGCGGCATTCCGCGATCCTGGGTTAAACGCATGCGGGAAAGCATGGCGCGGCTTACCTCGCGATTTTCAGCCAACCGGGCGGTACGGGAATACACCGGGCAGCTCTACCTTCCGGCTGCAGCCGCTTATGCGGCTCGCAGTGCAGATAAGGGCGCGCTCGGCAGGAAAATGGTCGACTGGCGACAGGAGTTGGAAACGAAATGGTCCGGAGTTCGCCTCGCTGCCGTGAGGGTTACCTCGCAGGAGGGGAAGCATCTGTTCGAAGTGGATGCCACCCTCAACGGGATCGACCCTGCCGCGGTCCTGGTAGAGCTTTACGCGGATGGAATACATGACGGCGCACCGGTTCGCTGTGCAATGAAGCGCGATGACCGGGCTTCGAACCGGTACCGGGTGGCCGTGCCTGCGGACCGCCCGGCGTCGGACTACACGGCGCGCATGGTGCCGATGTTCGACGGCGTTGCGATCCCGCTGGAGGAGGCGAGGATAGCATGGCAGCGGTGAGATTGCAATCGATTAAAGGAGTGCTCCCCATACTATAAAGAATTACGGATCTCGGTACAATTGTCACCTTAATCATGGAGGTAACCGGAATGAGAAAAAGCAACTCTATTGCCAGTTTGGTTTTTATTGTAATTCTCGGCATTGGCGCAGCTCTGGCACTTGCTGCGTACAAAAGCTCGGCCACCATGGCAGGCGCCTGGATCGGGATACTGGCCTTTATTATCGCCCTCATTGTCTCGCTCGCGATCAAGGTCGCGGACCAATGGGAAAAAGTGGTGATATTGCGGCTCGGTAAATTCCGCTCGCTCAACGGACCCGGGCTTTTTATCATTATCCCGGTCATCGACGTGATAGCCTACTGGATAGATACCCGCGTGATAACGAGCACGTTCAAGGCCGAGAAGACGCTTACCAAGGATACGGTGCCGGTGGACGTGGATGCCGTGCTGTTCTGGAAAGTAGTGGATCCCGAGAAAGCGGCCCTGGCGGTAGCCGACTATAAGAGTGCCATAAGCTGGGCTTCCCAGACCGCCCTGCGCGACATCATCGGCAAGACCATGCTTTCGGACATGCTGGAAGGCCGGGAAAAGATCAGTAATGAGCTCCAGAAGATTATCGACGAGCGCACCGAGCCGTGGGGCATCAATGTTATTTCAGTGGAGGTCAAGGATGTGCTTATTCCCTCCGCCCTGGAGGATGCGATGTCGATGCAGGCCCAGGCGGAACGGGAACGCCAGGCAAGGGTGATTCTGGGAGATTCTGAGCGGCAGGTGGCGGAGAAATTCGGGGAAGCGGCCAAGACCTATATCAACAACCCCGTCGCTCTCCATTTGAGAGCCATGAATATGCTTTACGAGGGATTGAAGACGAACTCCACCATTGTCGTTGTACCGAGCACGGTCCTTGAGACCATGCAACTGGGAGGTGTTGCCGGGTTGACGGCATTGACAATGGGACTGGGGCAGGAAAAGGCAAACAAAGAAAACGTGATTGAAAAACAAGAATGAATAAAATGAAAAAACCGTTGAAAATGCACCGGATCTCCGGCCCGACGCAATCGTGTACGGGTCGGGCTTCGCAACTCAAACAGCGAAGTGGCCGAGCCGATGGTCAGCTGGGTCGTCGGAGCCGTAGAAGGCGCGGTGAAGGTGAGTACAAGGGGGTGCGAGCAACCTCCCGGGGCTCTAATTCTCGCAATTTACTACTGGTTACTCATTGAAACAACCATAAATCACAAGGAGATTTCGCCATGTTTTCCATCAAATCCTTTTTCATTGCCACGTTGACCGTTTCCGCGGTCTTTTTTTCCGCGTATGCCGCAGAACCGAATTCATCTGCGACAATGTCCAATTCCATGTCTAGTAAGTGGGTTCCCGTTGACGAGGCTGATTGGGCGGTCTACATGGACGCTCCAAGTTTTCACTTTGCCCTTGCCAGGGAATACCTGCAAAAAGGCGAATTTGCGAAAGCGTCTTCCGAATTGAATATGGGTAATTCATTTTTGATTTTCCAGGCACATCGTCTCGCTGCCGCTTCAAAACAAATTGAAGCACTATCGAGCGGTTTATTAAAGGGTAAAGATACAAACCTTGATGGATTTGATGCCGTAACGAGCGATGTGTCGAAGGTTATTGATAATAAATATGCAATGGTTCCGCTTGAAATCGGCGTTTCCTCCGTTTTCGAGAGCGGCTATAAATATCACTTTGATAAGGCAATAGCCAGGCTGCTCGAAAACGATCTTGCGGGATCGGCCGCTGAAATCAGGAAAGCCGGTTCATTTCTAAAACTCTGGGCGGCACATACGGGCAATTCGGGCAAGACCGAACTTACTGACGTGGAAACCGAGTTGAACAATCTGGCTGCAAATGTTGAATCCGGAGTTGTCAAGGATAAGAAGGAGCTGCACAGGGTATTTCAAAAGGCCATCCATGTTGTATCGAAAACGAAAATATAATCGTATATGAGGACCGCTGTCACCCGGCCTACTATCCTTCAAAGGAGGAGAAGATGTTTTTCAAGCATAGCGCGAGAATTGTCATCCTGTCTTCAATCCTGTTCATTTTCTTCTGTTCCAGGAATCCGGGCATGCGTAAAATTCCCGGCGGCACGTTTCAAATGGGATCGGCGGATACGACATTTAAAGACGAACAGCCGGTTCATACCGTCAGCATATCGACATTCTTTATGGACGCGCGGCCTGTTACGCAAAAGAGTTTTAAGCGGCTTATGAATTTTAATCCATCCCATTATACCGAAGATAGCCTGCATCCCGTGGAAATGGTCTCATGGTTTGATGCGGTTTTATACTGTAACGCACGCAGTAAACGTCATGGCCTCGATACGGTTTATTCATATACTTCGGTAACAAAGAATGCAGATACCGGCAAAAGCTGCTCCGGCCTGGGCGATCTCACCATCGACTTCGCCAGGAACGGCTTCAGGTTGCCGACCGAGGCGGAGTATGAATATGCCTGCCGGGCGGGGACAACGACCGAATACTACTGGGGAGGGAGCTATCCGCTACGTACGAGAGCCGATACGCTGGCAATAGACAGCAATGCAGTCTGGTATCATAACTCGCAGAATGGAACGGAGCCGGTAGGGAGCAGGAAACCGAATGCATGGGGATTATATGATATGTCGGGTAATGTGTGGGAGTGGTGTAACGACTGGTACGACAGTTATGACAGCTCCAGCCATATGGATCCGACAGGACCATCAACGGGAAGTAAACGCGTATTGCGCGGGGTCTCGTGGGGCGACAGTCGTTTCCTGCGAGCCGCGAACAGGAGTTGCGACCTCCCGAATGTCAGGAACGACTATTTCGGGTTTCGTTGCGTCCGGCGGTAGAGAAGGAAATGCCTGAGATCGATCACCGTGATGAAGGATGGTTATATGCGAAAAGCAATCCCGGTTACGACGCTGTTCCTGGATATCGGCGGCGTCCTGCTCACCAATGGGTGGGATCATCATGAACGCAGGCGGGCGGCGGCAAACTTCAAACTGGAGCTTTCGGAAATGGAGGATCGGCATCACCTGACCGTCGATACCTACGAGGAGGGCAAGCTTTCGCTTGAAGAATATCTCGATCGGGTGGTCTTTTATCGGAAGCGCCCGTTTACCAGGACGCAATTCCGGAACTTCATGTTCGCGCAATCGAAACCTTACCCCGAGATGATCGGATTGATCCGCACTCTTAAAGCGAATTTCGGATTGAAGATCGTCGTAGTCAGCAACGAAGCGCGGGAATTGAACGCTCACCGGATTCATAAGTTCAACCTGGATGGGTTTGTGGATTCCTTCATATCTTCGTGTTTTGTACACATCCGCAAGCCCGATCTCGACATTTTCCGGATTGCACTGGATATCGCCGGTGCGTTGCCCGATCAGGTGCTGTATATCGAAGACACGCCGATGTTCGTGGACATCGCCGAAAGCCTGGGGATTCGAGGCATTCTTCACACCGGTTATAACGCCACCCGCGCCGAGCTTGCTTCGCTCGGGCTTGAAGAGTGACGAAGACACATCATTGACCTCACCGGGTTCATGGTGAAGGTACACCAGAAGGCGTGCGTGATGAAAATGCAAGAACTAATAGCCACCGCCAGGGCGCTGGTCTCCAATAATAAGGGCCTGCTGGCCATGGATGAAAGTAATCCAACCTGCAATAAGCGATTTGCCAAGGTGGGGATTCCCCAGACCGAGGAGGCCCGGCGCTCTTATCGGGAGTTAATTGTGACCACGCCCGGTCTCGGAGAGAGCATCAGCGGCGTGATCCTCTACGACGAGACAATCCGGCAGAAGAAAAAAGACGGAACCCCATTTATTAAAGTCATTATCGATGCGGGAATCATTCCCGGCATAAAAGTTGACATCGGCGCAAAGGATCTTGCGGGTCATCCAGGTGAGAAGGTAACCGAGGGTCTGGATGGATTGCGCGATCGGCTGGCTGAATACGCCAAATTAGGTGCCCGTTTTGCCAAGTGGCGCGCGGTGATTGCTGTAGGAGCCTGTCTTCCCAGCCGAGGCTGCATCGAGGCTAACGCGCAGGCGTTGGCTCGCTATGCAGCCTTGTGCCAGGAAGGCGGATTGGTCCCGGTCGTCGAGCCGGAAGTGCTCATGGACGGCGAGCATTCCATAGAGCGCTGCGGCGAGGTAACAGAGGAAGTTTTGCGAAGGGTTTTCAGCCAGCTCTCCACACAACGGGTGATGCTGGAGGGGATGCTTCTGAAGCCCAACATGGTGCTTCCCGGATTGACCTGCCCTCCACGATATAAGGTATCCGAAGAGGGAATTGGCGAACAGCAATACCAGGTGAGGTTGATTGATATAGGGCAAGAAGAAGTCTCCGAAGTGGGCAAGGTGGCCGACGCCACAGTGAGGTGTCTCTTGCGTACAGTACCGGCTGCCGTTCCGGGAATTGCTTTCCTGTCGGGCGGGCAATCCAGCGAACTTGCCTCGGCCCATTTGAATGCCATGAATGTCAGCTTTAAGTCACGACTGCCGTGGGCGTTGGCGTTTTCGTTTGCCCGCGCCATCCAGCAACCGGCTTTGGAAATTTGGAAAGGCGAGGAATCCAACGTGTCGGCGGCACAGCAGGCTCTGTGTCATCGAGCCATGTGCAACCGGGCTGCACGACGGGGCGAATATAGTGCCGCAATGGAAAGGACCTGAGTGTGACAGCAAAAAAACATGCCCTGGATGAAATACCTCTGTATCCGCTTCGATTTGAGCCGATCTATCAGTATCGGCTCTGGGGTGGACGGCGTTTGGCCGATCTGCTCTCTGCGCCGCTGCCCGGCGATGGCCCCATCGGCGAAGCGTGGCTGTTGAGCGACCGCGAGGATCATCCGAGCCGCGTTGCCAATGGACCGTTTAAGGGACAAAGCATCGGGCAATTGCTTCATCAGTGGCCGGAACAGTTGTTGGGAAAACTGGCCGGGCATTTCCACCGGTTCCCGCTTCTGCTTAAGTTTATCGACGTGAACGATATGCTCTCGGTTCAGGTGCATCCCTCGGATCGGCAGACCCAGTATATCCCCGCAGGCGAGACCGGGAAGACCGAAGCCTGGGTGGTGCTGGAGGCGGGGACAAAAAGCCGCATCTATGCGGGCCTCAAACCTGCCACCACGACAGACACTCTACAGCAGGCGCTCGCGAACGGAACGGTGGCGGACTATCTCGCATCCTTTACGCCGAAGCCCGGCGACGGCATATTCATACCGGCCGGAACCGTTCATTCGTTAGGCAACGTGGTGGTCTTTGAAGTGCAGGAAAATAGCGATGTGACGTTTCGCCTTTACGATTGGAATCACGTTGATGCCAGGACCGGTAAGCCTCGACCGCTGCAAGTTGATCAGGCGATGGCCTGCATTGATCTTGCGCAAGGTACCATAGGTCCAGTGGTGCCGATGGTGGACGAGGTAAAGTCAGTGTCGCGGGAAGGGCTCTTTGATTGTGAACATTTCGCATTGTGGCGGTTCTGCGCAGAATCGCCATTTGGGGTCGGCGCGGAAAAGACCCCGCGGGTGCTGGTGTGTCTCGTCGGTAATGGCAAGGTGGTGCACGATGGCTCCGATTATGCCATCGGCAAAGGGGATGTGCTGCTCTTGCCCGCAGTGGTTGGAGCGTGTTTGTGCCGACCGCGTGGCGTCATCAACTTGTTGGAGATTTCACTTCCGGAAGGAACCTGATCCATGAAAAAACTCATTGTTTTCGATCTGGATGGCACGCTTGCCGAAAGCAAAGCACCGCTCGATGCCGAGATGGCCGCCTTGCTCAGCGCTCTGCTGGGAATTGTGAAAGTGGCCGTGATTTCCGGCGGCGATTGGCCACAGTTTGAGAAACAAGTGCTCTCCAATCTTCCCCATGACGACCGTCTGAAGAACCTGTCGCTCCTTCCCACCTGCGGAACAAAGTTTTACCAATACGCTAAGGATTGGAAAAAAATCTATTCGGAAGATTTCACCGCGGATGAAAAAGGGAAAATCATCAGTTCGCTGAACCAGGCGGTTGGGTCATCGGGCTTCAAGGTAGAAAAGACCTGGGGCGACCAGATTGAAGACCGGGGAAGCCAGATTACTTTTTCCGCATTGGGGCAGCAGGCGCCTATCGAAGAAAAGAAAAAATGGGATCCCGATTTCACCAAGCGAAAGAAGATAAAAGCTCTCCTTGATAAGCTCATCCCCAAGTTTTCCGTGCGCCTGGGCGGCACGACATCGGTTGACGTCACCAAGCCGGGCATTGATAAAGCCTACGGGATACGAAAACTCCGGGACACCCTGGGCATTGCCATTCAGGAGATGATTTTTATCGGCGATGCGTTGTTTCCCGGCGGAAACGACTATCCGGCCGAACAAGCCGGTGTCGTGTCCATCCGCGTCCGGGATCCCAACGAATCAAAACGGGTGATTGAAGCCATTGTTGCTTGTCTGAGTGACATTTAAATTGCAAAACATAGTGAGGAAAAAACCGGATGAGTGACTTTCAATTACAGCGTCTGGGAATGTTGATGGAGCCGGAGCCGGGCAATCCGCAGGAGATTGAAGGCGTCCTGAATCCGGCGGCCACTCGCGGCCCGGATGGCAAGCTTTACCTGTTTCCGAGGCTCGTCGCCAGGGGAAACTATTCTCGCATCGGCATCGCCCGAGTAATATTCAACGATGCCGGCGATCCGACCGGAGTCGAACGTCTCGGCATTGCGCTTGAGCCGGAAGCTGATTATGAGCGGCGATCTGACGGAAGCGGCGGCTGCGAGGATGCCAGAGTTACCTTTGTCGAGCCGCTCCAGCATTACGTCATGACTTACACGGCGCTTTCTCCGAGCGGACCCCGGATTGCCCTGGCGATGTCGGAGGATTTGTTCCACTGGGAGCGGATCGGGTTGGCGACCTTCGAGCCCTTTCAAGGCATTGATTTCGTTCATGTGGACAACAAGGATGCCAGCATCTTCCCGGTCGCCATTCCCAATCACGCCGGGAAAATGCAGTTGGCCCTCCTTCACCGTCCGCTTTTTCCCGGCACTCGCCCCGAGGAAACCGTCAGGCAGGGCGAGTCCCGGATTGTAGATCGCGAGCATGAAAGCATCTGGGTTTCCTATTGTCCGATGCCACCCAAGGACCTTGCGCCGCATCGTCCTGGCCTGTTCAACTCGCATCATCGGCTGGCAACTCCGGTGTCCCCCTGGGAGCGGCTCAAAATCGGTGGAGGCACTCCGCCCATCCTAAGCCGGCACGGCTGGCTGATCCTTTACCACGGCGTGAGCAAAATTGAGGAACCGGGCAGCGACGGACGCCAGCTATGCTACTCGGCTGGGGTAATGGTGCTTTCGAAGGAGCATCCGCGCGAAATCCGCTACCGTTCAGCGGACCCGGTGTTGACGCCGGAGTTGCCGCAGGAATGCCGCGGGACCATTGCCAACGTTGTTTTTCCCACCGGTATTGACCGCCGCGACGATCTCGGCTTACCGGACCGATTCGATGTTTATTATGGGATGGCGGACAACCGGATCGGCGTGGCACGCCTCGACGTGCCGGATTTCCTGCCGCCGGGACGAGCTGCGGACCCCGCTGGAAGCAAAGTATAGCTCACCGATTTCGCACTATCAAATCCGTGAAAGGGTATATAATGAAAACAAACGCCGACCGGCCAATAGCTCCCGAATCGAAGCCGGGGGCCCAACCCGCATTCAGAAACGGCTTGAAATCCTCCTCCTCAAATTCGGAACTTCAAGCATTTTCTAAAAACATTTGGATCGTCAACGGTCCCGATGTTCGTGACTTCGGGGTCATGTTTACAACGCGCATGGTTATCGTGAAGCTCACCGACGGGTCATTGTTGATTAATTCTCCGGTACCGGTACCATTCGATACGCTCAAACGCATCACTGCATTAGGGCCTGTTAAATTTATAGTTGCAGCAACCCCGAGGCACGTCTGGCGGCTGCAAGGGCCTCATATTCTATTTCCGGATGCACAATTATGGGTTCCACGAACCACTCTTTCTACATTGAAGAAATCGCCCTTGCCATTAAGCGGCATTTTGACGGATATCCCGTATCAAGGCTGGGCAAAAGACCTTGACCAAATTCCTTTTAAAGGCAACCCTCTCATTGAAGAAGTCCTTTTCTTCCATAAAGAGTCTCGTACGGTCATTCTGGATGATTTAATCCAAATTCATCCGTTGGTAAAAGGTAAGTTCCTTCGCAACGCTCTGTTCAAGTTCGAAGGCGTTGCATTTCCGTATGGCGGCGTTGCGCTCGACATCAGACTTTCTTTTACGCATCGAAACCTTGCGCGACGGTCGCTTGAAAAACTGCTTTCCTGGGACTTCGACAAGTTAATTATCGCTCACGGTGTCTGCATCGAAAAAGATGCGAAGCGATTGGTAGAGAGGGCCTTCCGATGGCTCAGTCGCCGATAGCATCTTGTCAGATGGGCATTTAAAAGCCTGAAAGGATATGCCTTATGAACCCTCATAGTAACCAGTCAAAGGTTCCCGACTCCAAACCGGAAACCAAATCTAATGCCGGAGACGATCTGAAATCCATCCCCATGCCCGAACTGCGGGCGAAATTGGGTTCGTCGCCGGACGGCCTCACGCAGGCCGAGGCACAGAAACGGCTCGCCCAATACGGGCCAAACGAGATTGCAGAAGAAAAGTCTAATCCCCTTCTTAAATTTCTCTCCTATTTCTGGGGTCCCATTCCCTGGATGATTGAAGTTGCGGTGATTCTGTCGGGCGCGGTCCGGCATTGGCCCGATTTTTTCATCATTCTTGTTTTACTCATAGCCAATGCCGTGGTCGGATTCTGGGAAGAACACGAGGCGGGCAATGCCATTGCCGCCCTGAAATCCAAGCTGGCTGTCAAGGCTCAGGTGAAACGCGACGGGAAGTGGACCACCCCGGCGGCGCGTGATCTGGTGCCGGGCGATATCATCCGTATGCGGCTGGGCGACATTGTGCCCGCGGATGCGCGCCTGCTGGATGGCGACCCGGTGGAGGTCGATCAATCGGCATTGACCGGAGAATCCTTGCCCGCCGAACGCAAACCCGGGGAGGCGGTCTTTTCGGGTTCGATCATTCGCCAGGGCGAAATCGGGGCCATGGTCTATGCAACCGGTGCGAATACGTATTTCGGTAAGACGGCGCAACTGGTGCAGGAAGCGCACCCGGTCAGCCACTTTCAAAAGGCGGTTCTGAAGATCGGTAATTACCTGATCATGCTCGCGGTGGCCCTGGTTACGATTATTATCGTCGTTGCCGTTATCCGCGGGGACCCGTTCCTCACGACCTTGCAGTTTGCGCTGGTACTGACCGTGGCCGCGATTCCGGTGGCGATGCCGACGGTATTATCGGTCACTATGGCGGTCGGGGCACGCCTGCTTGCCGGAAAAGAGGCGATTGTGAGCCGGCTCGTGGCAATCGAGGAATTGGCCGGGGTGGATATTCTCTGCGCGGACAAGACCGGCACCCTCACGCAGAACAAGCTGACGCTCGGCGATCCCTTCAGCCTGAATGATGTCCCCGCCGAGCAGGTCATACTGTATGCCGCGCTCGCATCGCGTGCCGAAAATGACGATACCATCGACCTTGCGGTTCTTGGCGGCCTGAAAAACAAGGAGGCGCTGTCGGGGTATCAGGTGGTCCATTTCCAGCCGTTCGACGCGGTGCATAAACGCACGGAGGCAACCGTCAAGAGTCCGGACGGCAAGGAGTTCAAGACGACCAAGGGCGCGCCCCAGGTGATTCTGGAATTGTCGGCCAACGCTCCTCAGGTTAAGCCCGCCGTCGAGAAGGCAGTCAACGAATTCGCGGCGCGCGGTTTTCGATCGCTCGGCGTGGCGCGGACCGAGGGAGACGGAACGTGGCAGTTTATCGGGGTGTTGCCCCTGTTCGACCCGCCACGTGAAGATGCCGCGACAACCATTGCAACCGCGCTGGCAATGGGAGTTAAGGTCAAGATGGTGACGGGCGATGCACTTGCC